>NZ_JAFIRA010000041.1 GCF_022848905.1 Thermostichus vulcanus str. 'Rupite' | reverse complement strand
TTGAGTGTGGTGGTGACCCGTTTCATGGGGACTATTGTATGTACTATTTCTGTTGCTGAATAAATTCAGCCTGTGCGCTTATATCCCCCGGTTAGAAACCGGGGGCTTTACGCTGCTTTTCGTAAAACGGATTAAGGTAGCCTGAGGAAAATTTTCGCATCGGAGCATTGACCATGATTGGGATCCACACCCTGATGACAGGCTTGTGGCTTGTCCTGAGTTGGTCGCGGGCCTACTGTGGCTGGGTGTGTGGAGCTTTGGTTCCAGCCTGCCTGTTGATCACGCTGCAGGTATTGGTCTTCACGGTGTTGGAGCGTCCCCAGTGGCAACGGAGGGTTGTGGCTGGCGTGAGCCTGGTGTGGGTGAGTCTGTTAGAAGTGCATGTATGGAGCTGGTTTTGGGTGGGGGTGGTGCGGATCCCAACTTTTGTACTGATCGGTTTGGGGCTACTCTGTGTGCTGGTAGTTGTTTGGGCCATGAAGTTCCCCGGCCCATTGCAACGTCTTGGAGGATGGGCAAAAGCACACCAGAAGAGAAGGCTCAGAACTCCTCCCTCAATGGGCAGGCCGCACAATGGCGAAGCAGGAGGTGTAGCCGTGTAGGAAGGTGGTTCCCCCCACCGGGCCAATCTCACCATTACAGAAAAAGCCCCCCAAGGGCAGATCCCCCACCAATTCCTGGAATTGTTGCGAATCGAAATGGGGGGTGCCGTAAAGCCCCTGACCTCGCCCTAGACAAGCAAACATCAAAGCCCCACAGGGATCCGGCCTGGGCTCGGGAGGCTGTTCTTCTCGATAGCGGCTTAAGGCCCAGCGCAAATCTTCCGCCGAGGTTTGGGCATCCCGCAGATGAAATTGTACTGTTTGGCCAGGGCGCACTCGATCCCCGATCGCCATCGCTCCCACCCGCGGGTCAATCCCCAAAATCACCCGTATCAAGAAATCTCCTGGGGTTGGCTCCAGTTTGAATTCATTCATCAGCAAGCCAATGAAGAGGGAGTGACGGGCCAACTGTTGATCCGCAGGGCTGAGTCGTTCCGCCAGCTCCTGCAGCAAAGGTAACGGAGCACGCCCCTCCAACCCAAGAATCACATTCCCTTGGGCCTCAGTGACCCGCAAGGGATCCCCAATCGGACGACACCCCTGAGCCACCACTGCCTCCAGGACAACATTGCCGTAGAGGGCCAACCCTACCGTTCCCTCCCGATACATGTCCCGCCGCGGCGTCGGGGTACGGGCATCCAGCAAAAATAGAGCATTGCTGTTGGGGCTACGACCCCCACTGGCCAATCCCCCTACCTTGACCGCACCAGGATAGGCAAAGTCCAAACCCTGCAGCAGTTCCGAGACACCGGAGGAAAATCCATCCGCCAGAATCAGGAAATTCGGTTTGGTTTGTGGAGATACCCCGATCAAATCCGTCCAAGCGGAAGGGGCCGCATCCAAATCCGGCAGTTGGCTGCCCCGCACATGGAATGGATGCACAACTGCATCGGGGAGCACCGCCAAGGACAAAGACAGGGCCGGCCCGTCTTCGATTTCCTGACCCCCGCCGACAATGCCTCCCCCCGAGCACCCGATCAACACCTCAACATCCAGGAGATCGGACAATAGCGGCAACACGCGGATGTATTCGCTGGCAAAGGCCGCCGACACAAACAGGATCCCAAGGGTAGGGCGCAAGGGTTGAGAGGGCACATACCCCGTCAGCACCCCCGGCAAATTGCCGGATCCCACCGTTTGCACCTGCCGGGTTAGGGCGCTTTTGAGTTGCGCTGCCTGAAGTTTTGCCTTGGCCTCTTCCACCACTTGCCGCAGAGCCGCTTCTAGGGAGGGGAGCTGGGAGAGTGCATTCACCCACTGCATCGGCGTGTTCCTACGGTATGGAGATTACTGCCTTTAGGCTAACAATTTATCACCCGACTGGCTGAGCTTAGGGCAAATAAGGACGTGGATCCACAGGGGCACCTCCGCCGGGGCGCACTTCAAAGTGCAGGTGAGGGCCAGTACTCCAGCCGGTGCTCCCCCGACTCATAATCGTTTGTCCCTGCTGCACGTACTGGCCGGTGGAGACATAAATCTGATGTCCATGGGCGTAGCGGGTGACCAACCCATTCGGATGGCGAATATCTACCCGGTTGCCATAGCCATCACCGCCATTACCGGCAAAAATCACCGTTCCCTCCATGACCGCCACAATCGGGGATCCCACAGGGCCAGGGATATCCACGCCGGCATGGAGACGACCGCGACGGTAGCCAAAACCAGAGGTAATCTGTCCAGAAACCGGCCAGATAAAACCGCTGCTTCGGGCTTGAGGGGGGGCTTGAGGAGGAGCCGCTGGCACCGGTTGGGCCTGGGGTTGAGGCTGGGCTTGGGGAGCTGGCGCTTGAGTGGGCTGCGTACCCGGTGCCGGAATCGTCAGACGCTGACCAATGCGCAGCCAATGGGGATTGCGCAGGTTGTTGGCCTGAATAATGGAGCGCTGGGTTACCCCATAGCGGGCGGCAATGCGCTCAATCGTGTCACCGGAGCCCACAGTGTGGGTTGGGGATCCACTGGCCAAAAGGGCGGCTTGGGTCTGCCGTTCCTGTTCCGCTTGCCGTTGAGCTTCTTCTGCCAGACGTTGCTGCTCGGCTTCTTGGCGGGCTTGTTCCTCTGCTCGGCGCCGGGCCTCCTCCTCTTGTCGGCGGCGTTCTTCCTCTTCCCGAGCTTTCTGGGCGGCAATCATCTCCTTTTGCCGGTTGATCAACTCACTGACATCGCCGGGAATGAGCAGGCGTTGACCAATGCGCAGGTATTCGGGCCGAGAGAGAGGGGTAGCTGCAATGATCTGTTGCTGCGAAACCTGATAGCGGTTAGCCACATCCTCAAGGGTATCCCCCTGCTTGACGGTATAGATCAATCCCGGTTGACTGGGGATCCACAGGGTTTGACCCGGCTCCAATGGGGTATCGGCCTGAATGCCATTGGAAACGGTGATTGCAGCAGCATCCAGCTGATACATCTGGGTCAGTTGCCAAAGGGTTTCTCCCGGCTGAACCTCGTGCTCCAGAATGCCCTTAGGCCCCTCTCCAGTCGGGATCAATCCCTCTTGGAAGGCTTCCCGCAGTTGTTCTTTTTTGAGGTCGTAGTTTTGCTGCAAAGCTCCAGATAGGGTATGAACCGAGGGCGGGATCCGCTCTATTGCCGGAGGAAGAGGGGTCAAGGGCTGGCGATTCAGTTGTCGCTGTTGTAGCGTGGCGGCTCCGGCCAAACCCAACATGAGCAATAGCCCAGTGGCCCAGACAGGGTAGGTACGGCGAGACGAAGGGATCGATTCGTCAGAGGTTTCCTGGGCTGGCTCTGACTGAGGATCCGGAACTGCCTGCTGGGGATCCCGCACCAAGGTTTCCAAAGACTCCGCGTAGGGATCCGATTCCAACTTGAGCAGCCATACCAGTCCAGTCAAACCGAGGGATAGTGCAAACCCCGCCAATCTTGGCTTGGTCGGCATAGAAGGGGAAGCTGGGGCCCATTCCAAGGGGGAACCTTCTGCATCCTCAGGAGCTTCGGAAGGCGGAACCTGATCCTGAGCAGCCCATGAAGCTTCAGTAGGGATCTCGGCTGAAACAGCCGGGGCTGGACTGGAAAGGGTGCTCACGGTGGCACCGGTGGAGTCCAGTTCCCCCTTCTGGGGATTCGAGAGGGTGGGTCTCAAGGGCGTCCTCACACACAAACAGACTGACACTAGAGCGCAAGAGAAGAGGTGAAAATAAGAGCAGCAACCCTTTTGTGCTAAGCACTGCTAAGGTCACCAGGGACGAGGGGAGTTCGATAATGAACACGTCAATTCGCACTCAGGTTAGAGTACCGTAGTTAACAAATCTAGACAAGTCTTCGCAGGTGATTTCAGCTATAACGCTTACCCTGCAATGATCCCAGCCGTTTATCATGGGGGATTTTTGGGACTCTTATCCGATGTTGGACAGAATACACCACTGTATTTTTCGGGAACACAAAGCTGATTTTTCTGTAGCTGAAACTACAAACCAAGGATTCCAATGAGTTTGGTTGTCTACAACACACTGACCCGCTGCAAGGAAGCGTTTCATCCCCTTTCATTGAGTGGATTTTCGCCCACTTCTAGCTTTGAGCCAAGTGGTACTTCAAACCCGTCTTCCCCAAAAGACTTACTAGAAAGACCCTGGGTGCGCATGTACGTCTGTGGGGTCACTGTTTATGACTTCTGCCATCTGGGCCATGCCCGCACGTATGTGGTTTGGGACATGGTGCGTCGCTATCTGGAATGGCGTGGGTATCGCGTGCAGTATGTCCAGAATTTTACAGATGTTGATGACAAAATCCTCAAACGGGCCGCAGAACGTGGGGAATCGATGCAAACAGTGGCAGAGCGCTTTATCACAGAATACTTTCAGGATATGGATCGCCTTAATATTAAACGAGCCAACCTTTATCCAAGGGCAACTCAATCCTTACAGGCGATGTTCGAATTGATCCAATCTTTGGAACTGAAAGGCTTTGCCTACCGGGTACGGGATCCCATGCAAAAAGCATCCAGATTTTCTTCTACTCCAGAAGTGAATTTACTCACAGATAACTCACCTGAGCAGCCCGCCTACGATGTCTATTATTCTGTCCGTCAATTCTCAGATTATGGTCAACTCTCTGGGCGAAAATTGCAGGATATGGAAGCCGGGGCCAGTGGCCGGGTGGGAGAAGAAGGCACCGACAAACGGGATCCCTTTGATTTTGCCCTTTGGAAAGCTGCACCGGCTACGGAGCCGGGGTTTGAGTCCCCGTGGGGATGGGGGCGACCGGGCTGGCACATTGAATGCTCGGCGATGGTGCGAGAAACCCTGGGGGATCACATTGACATCCACGCCGGGGGGGCTGACCTGATTTTTCCCCACCATGAGAATGAGTTAGCCCAATCCGAACCGATTACTGGCAAACCCATGGCCAAATACTGGCTACACAACGGCTTTCTCAACGTCAATGGCGAGAAAATGTCCAAATCTTTGGGCAACTTTACCACCCTCAGGCAAGCCCTCACCGTTTACGATCCCATGGCTCTGCGTCTGTTTCTTTTACAGACCCACTACCGCAGCCCGATCGATCTCACGGATGCAGCTATGCAGGCCGCTAGCCGCGGTTGGGAAACCCTCCACAAAGGGATCCAAGCTTCACACCAGTTCCTCAGGGACAAGGAGAGTTCTAAATTGTCGGGATCCCCAGATGCCGAGGCGATGCAAACCTTTCAGATGGCCATGGATGATGACTTCGGTACCCCTGGAGCCTTGGCTATCGCCTTTGAATTGGCCAAAGAACTCACCCGCGAGTACAACCTGTTCACCCACCAGGGTCAAACCCATCTGCAACCGGAGGTGCTGAGGCAGAAAAGTGCCGCTCTGTTGGAGGTTTTGGGAACACTAGGGTTTGTGGTGGAAGAGGCCCATCCACAGCAGTTGGGGGCACCAGAAAGCGTGTTGGAGGGAGAGCAATCGGGGAGTAGAACAGACTCTTTATCCCCGGAAGATATTGAAGATCTAATCGCGCAACGCTTGGCAGCCCGTAAAGCGAGAAACTTTTCAGAGGCAGATCGGATTCGGAATTACCTGAAAACTCTGGGTATTACCCTAATCGATCAAAAGGATGGCACCACCCGCTGGCTCCGAGAATCTTAGAGAATATTAGGATGGTTAGGATCACTAAAACTGCTAGCCTGCGACCAGAACCGAATCTCCCGCAGACTCCTTTCCGACCTCTCTTCCTGAGGATGAGAGACGTGATTGGCTTAAGCGACCGACAATGGAAAACAGCTCCGACTGTTCTACAACACCCTTAAATCGCCCCTCCCGATCAACAACAGCAATCGGAACTTCTTGATCCCAGTAGCGAAACAGCTCCTCTAGACTCGTGGAAGCCTGCACTTGGGGAAAGTTGGTTTGCATCGCTGCATGGATGTCTTCCTGTCCTGCATGTAAGGCTTGAGCCAGGGCTGCTGCAGCCAAAACCCCAACAGGACGACCCTGGCCATCCAGCACATATAACGTGTTCAGGTCATGGTTGTGCATTTGTGCCGCTGCCCCAGAGAGGGAGTCTCTACCCAAAATCAGATGTAGGGTTTTGCGGGTGATCGCTCCGGTTTTCAACACCTGTGCTCGGTTCACATCCTGAATAAAGTCGGCAACGTACTGATCTGCCGGTTGGGTGAGGAGTTCTGCCGGGGATCCCACCTGAACGAAGGCCCCATCCCGCATAATGGCCACTCGATCCCCAATTTTGAGGGCCTCTTGAATATCATGGGTAATAAAAACAATGGTTTTTTGAAAGTGCTCCTGCAAAGTCAAGAGTTCCTGCTGCATTTCACGGCGAATCAAAGGATCCAAAGCACCAAAGGCTTCATCCATCAGCAAAATATCTGGATCTGTAGCCAAGGCTCGTGCCAATCCCACCCGTTGTTGCATGCCACCACTTAGATCGGATGGGTAGCGATCCGCCCATTGTTGCAGGCCAACCCTTTCAAGGGTTTCTAAAGCCCGTTGCCGTCTTTGACGGGGATCCACCCCCTGAATTTTGAGGCCATATTCCACATTTTCTAGCACCGTGCGATGGGGGAAGAGAGCAAATTTCTGAAATACCATGGCCATTTTCTGGCGGCGAATTTGCCGTAGCCGTGCTTCACTAACCTGTAGGACATTCTCACCGTCGATGTAGATTTTGCCGGCTGTAGCAGGGATCAAACGGTTGAGACACCGCACCAACGTAGATTTTCCCGATCCGGAGAGGCCCATAATCACAAACAATTCTCCAGGCTGGATAGAAAGGGAAATATCGGCCACTGCCAGAACATGACCTGTAGTCTGAAAGAGCTGCTCACGGTTCAGTCCTCCTCGCAACAGCGCCAAAGCCTTTTGGGGATCGGGGCCATAAATTTTGCTGAGGTTCTCTAGCCGAATTTTGGGTTCCGGAGCCGTCATGGTCTGTCATTCATCTCCTAGGCTGAGTCTTGTTTCGGATGGTCTAGTGGGGATCCCGAGCCTGCCAACGCTGCCATCGTTTCCATCCCCAACCTATCGGCCCACGCCGATACCAAGTTCGTTGAAAGTCAATTTGTCCCACCTGTTGGGTAACGCGATCCAGCAAAATGGCCAGTAACAGGATTCCCAGTCCTCCAGTAGCGGCCATGCCCACATTCAAGCCATTGAGCCCCCGCAACACCACAAGCCCTAGCCCGGGTACCGCGATCATGGAGGTGACCACCGACATTCCCAAAGCAAAAAGCACCGTCTGGTTAACTCCCGCCAAGATGGTGGGTATGGCCAAAGGGATCTGGGTTTCCCAGAGAATTTGGTTGGGAGTAGCGCCAAAGGCAAGGGCAGCCTCCACCACCTCTTCAGGAACCTGGCGAATGCCCAGATTGGTGAGCCGAATCAGGGGAGGAAGCGCGTAGATGACCGTGGCGATCACGCCGGGAGCTTCTCCAACCCCAAACAGCATCACCACCGGCACAAGGTAGACAAATACCGGCAAGGTCTGCATCGCATCCAAGAGGGGGCGCAACAGCTTCTCAAAGGGATCCGACCGGGCACAGAGTACCCCCAATGGGATCCCCAGCAATAGGCAAACCACAACAGCCGTCAGCACCAAAGACAGAGAAACCATTGCCGGTTGCCAAGCCCCGACAAAGCCAATCAGACTGAGCGCCAGAAAGCCAAAGAACCCTACCTGCCGACCCGCCAACTGCCAGGCCGAAGCGGTTAGAACCCCCAGCACTACTGTCGGAGGGGTATTGAGCAGCAGGTGCTGAAAGCTGCGCAGCAGGCTGTTGATGGGCAACCGTACCGATTGAAAGATTGGGCGGAAATGGGTCACCAAGAATTGGATCCCGGTGCTCACCCAGCTGTCAAAAGGGATCCGCACCCAATCAAACGGATTCAGAAGCGCATCCCAAATTGAGACGGGATCCGACATTAACCGGCCACCTGGCGCACTTGATCCAACCAGCTATCGAAAAGCTGGCGATTGGCCTCAATCCACTCCAGCGCATGGCGGCGGATGTCCTCAGGAGCTTTTTCTCCGTCATGTACCCGTTTTTGTTGAGCATTCACATCCTCAATGGGGATGGACACCAGCTCCAACCACCGCCGAGCCACCGGATTATTGCGCAGATACTCTGCATTGGCTACCACCCGAATGCGATCCACCGCAAAGCCCAGGTTGCGGCCATTGACCAGGGTATTGACTTGGCTGGCATCCGCTTGTTCCTCGGGCAGGGTTGTAAAGGGAACCTCTAGCCAAACAACATTTTCATCCGGTTGTAAGAAAGCCCCAGCCCAATGGGGAGAGTAGGCATAGGCCAAAATCGGTTCCCCCTGTTGCAGGCGGGTAATGGTATCAGCAATGAGAGCGTCGTATTCGCCCTGCACAAACTGCACAGTATCCGTCAGTTCATAGGCTTCCAGGTGGTGTTCAGTGACAGCCGCACAACCCCAGCCAGGATTGCACCCGACCAAGTCCGCCTTGCCATTGCCATCGGCATCGAACAAACGCGCAATTTTAGGATCCCGCAACTGCTCCAAATTCTCGATATTATGGGCTTCAGCCGTGACTTTGTCGATCAAATAACCTTGCACGGTATTGTCCACCAAAACCCCTATGCGCTCCAGTCGCTCTTCTCCGCCATTGCTGACGATCATCGGATAGTTTAAGTTTTCCCAATGTGCCGTTAGAAAATCAACATCATTGCTGGCAACTGCCGCGTGGGCTAGAGCAACCTGAAGCTGTTGAGTGGTCTCAACCTGATATCCCAATTCTTTCAAACCCTCATTGATGATCTCAGCCAAAAATAGAGAATAAAAATTGGTGGAAGCCGCAGGCCGGATCACCTTACCCTCAACCCTCGCGGTGGTTTGAGAAAAGACTTTGGATGGGATTTGGGATCCTGATACAAGGGCTAAGCCCAAACTCAACATCACGGCAGAACGGCGCAGCGAAAATAAACTTTTAATCATTGCAATGTAAACTCCAAAGTGCAAGACAGCACAGACGCTCCCTGGAACATTTAACCCAGTGTTCTCCACTGCTTAACCATTCCTTCACCTGCATCTCTGTGCCAGCCCAATTTTATCTTGACCCATGGTTCATTTTTCACGGCCAGATCTCCGACGTGTAGCTCTTCAAACATAATGGGCAAGATTCATGTCCAAACTGTAAGCAATAAGAATTTTAACAATTGAAGCGTCGTCTATCCTAGAGGTGTTTGCTCTCTTGAGGATCGGAATCTATGTATGCGGAACAACCGAAGTGGCTCTCTCCCACCCATCTGAAGCGCCGTCAATTTGTGGTGGCCAGTGTTTCTGCCGGGTTTGCCTTGGCGGTACAGCCGATCTCCGCCCAAACCATCACCACCGATAGCGAAGGCTTGGAAGCCGGCCCGATTACCATGCCCACCTCTGACGGTGAAATCCCCGGTTACAGTGCCAAACCCATGGGATCCGGCCCTTTCCCGCTGGTTTTGGTGGTGCAAGAGATCTTTGGTGTTCATGAACATATTCAAGATATTTGTCGCCGCTTGGCCAAGTTAGGTTATGTAGCGGTAGCACCTGAGCTGTTTTACCGGCAGGGGGATGTTTCTCAGTTGCAAAGTTTTGAAGAAATCCGTGCCATTGTCTCACGAGTGCCGGATGCGCAGGTGATGGCGGATTTGGATGCTGCGGTGGATTGGGCAATGGGCAATGCCAGTGCTGATCCAGAGCGGTTGGGCATTACGGGCTTCTGTTGGGGCGGACGAATCACTTGGTTGTACGCAGCTCATCAACCTAACCTAAAGGCAGGTGTGGCTTGGTATGGCCGTTTGGTGGGAGATGCCACAGAACTGACCCCAACCCATCCTGTGGATGTGGCAGCCAGTCTGAATGCGCCGGTGTTGGGCTTGTACGGTGGGGAAGATACTGGCATTCCGTTGGAAACAGTGGAACAAATGAAGGCGGCTTTGGAGGCGGCTGGGGATCCCTCGCAATTTGTGATCTACCCGGATGCTCCCCATGCCTTTTTTGCCGATTATCGTCCCAGTTACCGGCCCGAAGCCGCGAGGGATGCTTGGGAAAGGCTACAGGCTTGGTTCCGGGAACACGGGGTGGTGTAGGGATCCTGACCGAAACTCATCGGGACTTTGTCAAGTTTTGGCTTTGCAAGGTCTGGAGATTGGGGCAAGCTGGAATATAACCTCGGGCCAGGTCACAATGGGGTGCTGTACGGGTTCAAGTTTGGGCAAAGCCCCGGCCCATCCCAAACAATGGGTTGGGTTCCCCATTCAAGATTTGGCCTAGGGATCCCTTCACCGTCTTGGGAAACCAGCATGAAAGCGCATGAATTTTTGGCCCATACCGGCATGGATGGTCAGCTCATCTTGCCGATGGAGGCCCAGGAACGGTTACCCAAAAATCGGATTGTGCGGGTGCTGGTGCTGGTGGATGACCTAGAATCTGGCCCAATGGATCCGACGGATCCTTTTCAGCGCAAGTTAACGGAGCCACAGGAACCCCCAAGCGAAGATTCGTTGTGGCTTGAGTCCCCCACGATTCCCTACGATGGCATTTAATGTTTGAATTTAATGTTTGATGTTCTCTGCTCATCTTTGCTACTTCTGACCCTCAATCGGTGGGAGCCTGACCCGAGAGTCGCCAGCGATTCAGTCGGGCTAGAGTTTCTGCATCTAAGTAAGAATCAATGCCCCGTTTGCTGGGTGAGCGTTTGGGCTTAATGCGACGGATCTGCTGCTGAGCCTGTTGGACTTCTTCCCACAGTTGCTCTGCCGAAACCCATTCCGCGTCATAGCCGCCGATCACCAGCTGTTGCACCCGATCCGAAGTGGCCACCCGTACCCGACATTCATCCCATTGCAGTTGGGCACACAGCCGTTCAATGCAAGTATCGGCGGTTTCTCCATAGGGGGTATAGAGAATGTCGATGCCGGAGGGCGAGCGCTCCTGGTGGGCGGGGGTGGGTTGGGCGTAAGAATCGTACACCACGGTTGCTTGGTAACCCCGAAACGCCACATAGTTAGCCAAAGACTCCACCAAACGCAGACGTGCCAATTCCATCAGAGATCGGCGAGCCAACTTGTTCAGGGGCGGCCAAGCTCCAATAACGTTGTAGCCATCAACCAGCAGCAGGGTGGTGGAGGAAGAGGGCATGGGTGGCAGTGGATCCCTGCCGAGGCTTACACTTTTTAATATCTTAATAAATTATCCCGGATCCCCGGAGGATTTTCCAGGTAATGGTGATAAACAGGGGTACTCTAGCGCTTGCGCTGAATCAGGTAGGTGGTAAACAGTTCCCCACTGGCCTGTTTCTGAATTTTGCCTCCCAAGGCTGTGATGCGCCGTTCCCATTCCGATAAGGGGGTGAAGATGGGTTCGGTTCCTTTGAACAGCTCAATTAAGCCCCACTGTTCTGCCCATACCGATTCGGGATTGACCACCTCGATCAGGATAGGGGCAGCCGGTCGCAACACCCGCAGCAGCTCTGCCCAAACCCCATCAAAGTATTCAATCGGGTAGTAGTACAAAAATCCCGTGGCGATGGCCAAATCAAACTGCTCGGGTGCGTAATTCTCCAGGTGATGGGCGGATCCCTGCTGCATGGATTTGAACAATTTTGAGTTCAACTGGGGTGCCCGCGAGCGAATGAAGCGCACAATCTCGCCACTCAGCTCATGGCCATAAAAGTTGGCTTGCCAGTCATTCCAGGGATAGGTGAGAAAACTTACTCCACAGCCCAGATCCAGACAGGCTTCCCGTTTGTGGGGGGCGCGCAGGTGCGGGAATGGGATCCCGAGGCGTTCCTGCAGATGATCCCGCTGGTAGGCTTGCCAAAAGGGCAGTTGCTCTAAGTCTGGGGGAAGTTGCCAGCCTGGCTGACCCAGTTGAATCTCGAGCTCCCGGTTGAAGCGAGCGGCTACGGAAGAAAGATAGGGATCCCAGCGTTCCCCAGTTTGTGGTAACTCCATTTTTTTAATCTACCAAGATTCGTCGCAGTGCTCCACCTATACCGCTTGCGATTAGGTGGTGGTGTTCGCGTAGCGTGCCGCAGGCATAGCGGCGGTGATAAGTTAACATCACCAACAAGGAAGCTGTGCTCCTTTTTTCGTCTGCGGTGGGGCGCACCGTGGACGTTAAACCAAAATGCCTGCGGAGACGGTCTGGCGGGGGTTGGGGCAACTCGATCGCACTCTGTGCGGTGCGGAGCACCATCTAGCTATGCCTACGGCACCCTGTTGGGATAAGAGTCTAAGAAACAGGAATCTCCGACCCTACCCTTCAGGGTTGGGGGGAGAGCGTCAAACCACCAGGGTGCCTGGCCCGTACACCCCCGGTTGCAGGGATCCATCCACCCAACTGTGGCCGCCAAGGATTGTGCCCGCCGGAATTTGGGCTCGGGAGCCCAGCCAGGTTTGGGTGCCAATGTAGCAGGGGGATCCCAGCTGGGCTGCGGGTTCGATATGGGCGGTGTTGTGGATCCAAACTCCGGGGGCCTGTTCCTGCACATTCTCCAGGGGAAAATCCGTCATGCGCCCGCTAAGGATATCCAATTGACCGTGGTAGTAACTGGCTGGGTTGCCCAGATCCCGCCAGTAGCCCTCGTGCAGGTAGGCTTGCATCCGTTGCCCTTGGTTGAGCAAGTCTGGGAAAACCCGGCGTTCAAAACTAAGCGGATTCCCGCTCGGGTAGCCACTAAAAATGGCGGGATCCAAGACATAAGTACCGGCGTTGATGGTGTTGGTGGTGAGGGTAAGGGCTTCGGCAGCCGTAGGTTTTTCCCGAAAGGACTGGATTTGCCCCCCTTCCCCAACTTCTACCAATCCATAGGCAGTAATATCCTCAACGTGGGTGAGGGTGAGGGTGGCAGCGGCTTGGCTCTGCACATGGCATTCCATCAAAGCCTGTAAATCCAGATCGGTGAGAATATCGGCATTGAACACCACTAGGGGATCCCCGCTGAAGTAGGGCTGCGCCAGCACCAAGGCCCCTGCCGTATCCAAGGGGGTCTCTTCGGGAATGTAGCGGATCTTCACTCCCCACTGGCTACCATCCCCCAGGGCCGCTTCAATTTGTCGCCCTAAGTAGCCCACACTGAGCAAAATATCCGTTAGGCCCACCCGCCGACAGCGCCCAATCATCCATTCTAGGAAGGGCACCTCCAGAAGTGGCATCAAGGGTTTTGGTTGCAAAAGCGTAAAGGGTCGTAAGCGAGTGCCTTTTCCACCGGCCAAAATCACCGCCTGCATAGCTACCTCAAACCCTGATCTCCCCCGCATGGTAGAGAAAAATGTCCTGTCCCACCAGAGGTAGCCAAACTCCCCAATCCGATCCAATTGGATCAGATCCAATTAGGTTCTATTTAGGTTGTGTGACTCAGGCGCAAATCCGAGGCAGCGGAGCGGGGGCGGAGGTCACCTGTAACAATCGGGGAATGCGGCTGCTGTCGTAGATGCGAAATTCATG
Source organism: Thermostichus vulcanus str. 'Rupite' (assembly GCF_022848905.1). NCBI lineage: Bacteria > Bacillati > Cyanobacteriota > Cyanophyceae > Thermostichales > Thermostichaceae > Thermostichus > Thermostichus vulcanus. The sequence continues at coordinate 18,333 of NZ_JAFIRA010000041.1, read as the reverse complement.
TTCAAGGGTGGCTTTTTCGTCCCGCACCGCTTGGTTTAACACAATGGATCCCTCTGGATCAGAGACGGAACGATGAAAGGTCCCGGGGGGAATGCGCAGAATTTCTCGGTTCGCTTCTAACCGCACAATATGAAAGGGATCCCGCCAGCTAAAGTTCACCAAATAGAAGGTGCGCCCGCCGGATAAAGCCAGTAAATTATCTTCCTGGTGGGGGTGTAGGTAAAACTGCCAGTAGCCCTGGGGATTGTTGGGTGGGCTAACGGCTGGTCCCTCATGACAAACCAGATCCCGAGCATTGGATTGAGGGACAGTGATATCAAAAAAACGCACACCAGGGGTATCTCGAAATTTACGAAAGGGTAGCAGGGCAAACATGCTTCCTCACCTCAATTCGATGGGGGCAACGATAATGAACCAGAACGTTTTCCGCACTGCTTGGCGGGGTCAAGTCGTAGTGTAGTCAGCCTCAGAGCGAGGTTCAAACCTGAGATAGCATCACATCTATGCGCAAGTCGAATAGATAGACTTCATGAACATCTCGCAACTGCAAATTTTGGTGGCGGTGGTAGAGAAGGGCAACTTCAGCGATGCAGCCCTGCAACTGCACATTTCCCAATCGGCAGTCAGTCGGGCCATTGCCAGCCTTGAAGAAGAACTGGGAGTGAGGCTGCTGGTGCGTGGTCGATTTGGAGCACACCTAACCCCAGTCGGGGAGCGATTGCTGCGCCATGTCCGCAAAATGCTGCAACTGCGCGAACAAATGGATTACGAGGCCAATCTGGAAAAAGGCTTGCGGGGAGGAAGTGTGCGGGTAGCGGCCTTTCGCAGTGCGGCAACCCATCTGTTACCGCCGGTGATTGCACGTTTTCGCCAACAGTTTCCACAAGTTACTCTCACCCTCACCGAAGAGGATCCAGCCACAGTCGAGCAACTGCTGCGCTCCGGTCAGGTGGATATTGGCCTATTGCCGCTGCCCCGCAATGCGGACGATTTGGAAACTTGGGAAATTGCCCGCGACGAATTTATTTTGTTGGTTCCTCACAGTTTTGGATCCCTGCCAGAAAACCTCACCTGGACGGATCTCTCCCATTTTGCTTATATCCTCTACAACTACGCCGAATGCACCACGGCGGTGCGAAACCACTGGGAAGCGGCACAACAAACCCTTGAGGTGGCTTACTTGGTGAAGGAAGACTCCACCATTGTGAACATGGTTGCCCAGGGCTTGGGAGCTGCCATTTTGCCTCGCTTGGCGGCTATTCCTATTCCCGAGGGGATCCAGATCCGTCGCCTGCCAATTCCCTTGGAGCGAGTGATTGGTGCCGCGATACTGGCCTCTGCCCTGCATCCTCCTGCGGTATTTGCCTTCCTAGAGGCATTGCGAGGTAAACCATCCCATTCTCCCTAGAGGGGGTGTAAGAGCGCTTTGACAGTCTCTTCCGACAAACTGCCACCCACAGACGGCACGGGTGGATGACCGGTTGAGATGAGGGATTGAGATGTTGTTTGCTGCCCTCAAGACTTGAGGATTCGACCTTGAACGAAACCGCGTCAGTCCCCCACCTCTGCTCATTCGATGGTCAAACACTGGAGGGTGGGAGCAAGTGTTTGAACACGTGGCGTAGGATGTGGACAACGAATACGTGATGATTGGTACAAGGAAGCGGGCGATGAGACTCGAACTCACGACATCCAGCTTGGGAAGCTAGCGTTCTACCACTGAACTACGCCCGCAGTGTTCACCAATTTTATCAGACCCCTCGGTCTTGGTCACTAGAGCATCCGCTTTATGCTGAGGGACAAAACAGAACCCCGACAGATAGGTACTTCACCATGTCAACCCCGTTCCCCTGGCCCTACCGCACCCCAGGGATTCCTGACTCTGCCTTCGAGCGTATTCCCGGGATCCCCATGAGCCCACGAGAGGTACGCGTGTTGGTGTTGAGCCAGTTGCGGTTGGGGGAGAACCACTGTTTGTGGGATATCGGTGCTGGTACAGGTACCATCGCCATTGAAGCAGCCGTGCTCTGCCCAAAAGCTCAAGTGATCGCCGTCGAGCGGGATGCGGAGGTTGTCAGCCTCATCGAGGGTAATTGTAAGAAATTCGGTCTGAGCAATGTGCAAGTGATTCAAGGAACGGCCCCAGACTGTCTCCAGCAGCTTTCACCACGACCGGATCGCATTTGCATTGAGGGCGGGCATCCTTTGCAAGAGATCTTGGAGTCCTGCTGGCAATACCTCAGCCCAGAAGGGCGGATTGTGGCTACCACCCATTCTTTAGATGGACTATACGGCCTTTCTGCTGGGTTAGCGGCTGTGCGGGCTCATCACGTAGAGGTGATTCAATCGGCGGTCAATCGTTTAGAACACCGTGGGCGGGCACAAATGCTCGTCTCGCTGGATCCCACCTTTGTTTTGAGTGGCGAAAAGTGAACTAAGTTTTATGTGGTTGTGTTTACATTGCTTGGTAAATATTTTCGAAGAGATATCAGGGGGGATGAGATTCGACCATCTCAAACAAGTCAAAAAAAACTGACAAGCAGCAGAAACCTTAAGCTATACCAATGTTTCTCGATTGCGTACCCAAATCTGCTCTTATACCAGATACAGAGAGCTGCGAAACCTCATGGTTATGGATCGATCCCAATACCAGTTTCGGGAGTCACAGGAAGTCAGATTGCGGCAACTGTTGATTCGGGAACGCTGGCCAGAAATGCTGAAGGGCTGCCGGGCCTGCATCCATTGGGATGACTTCAAACGGCCAGAATGCTGTGGAGACTGCGGCATCGGCGACAAACGCAGGGAAGAAATGACCCAAGAGAGCCATTCGAGCAAATCTTCATGAACTCAGGAAAAGGAGTTGGGTCAACTCAATCCTGATTGCTGTGGTTACAGCCCTTTCGTTGATCCCCTTGCATCCGCTCCTTCACAATCACCCATAAGAGCACCAACCTACACCTGTCAGGGATAGACAGGCAGTGTTGTGGAAAGTTTTGGAAAATCCGCCAAAGGGCTGTACTTATTTGTGTATTTATACCTAATTTAAGCTCATCAAAACACCCGAGAGGGGTGGCGCTTCTGTGGGCAAGAGACGCACTTCCACCTGAGCCACACCTTGCTCATAAATTCCGAGCTTGCGGGCTGCGACTGTGGAAATATCCAGATCCCGACCCCGAATAAAAGGGCCTCGATCCAAAACATCCACCACCACCTTCTGCTCCGGCTGCTCAGGGTTGGTCAAGAGCAATCGTGTGCCAATGGGCAAGGTTCGGTGGGCAGCAACAAAGTCTTGTTCCGGTCGAAAGACGCTGCCATCCTTGAGTCGATTCCAGCTTTGCCCAGGAGGCAGTTGGCCGTAGTGACTCACCACCATCTGTTCTGGCTCTCCAGGCACCGTTGGCAATAGAGCAATCAAAGCACCGGTCAGCAAATCGATCATCCGCTCGTCCTCAACACGCTAAAGATCTCTGGAAAATGTGTTCAGAGATACAGCGACGATCGGTTTTTGCCCCAGGTTCCATCAGGGATCCCTTGGGGCAGTAGTTGCACGGATCAATAGCGGCAATTTAATGAGGGATCCCTAAGGCAGATCCCCAGCAGCCCGCCCACTCTAGAGACAGACGCACGGATGGTGAATACCCCGGAAATGCAAACTACTGTGTCGATCCCCACACACTTCTCTACATCTCGCAGTCTTCCTTAGAACTTGAGCTAGAGTAGGTCAAGTCGGTTCCTGCGGTGGGCCGCCTTTTTTGGAGGGCAAGACCATGAACATTGGAGATCGAGTGCGTGTACGTACCAGCGTGATTGTCTATCACCACCCGGAATATCGCAATCAACCCTTTGATCTCAAGGGGATGGAAGGGGAGCTCAAGGCGGTAATCCGAGATTGGAATGGTCGCCCAATTAGCGCCAATTTCCCTTTTCAAGTGCAGTTTAGCGGCAAGTTCCGGGCCCATCTACAGGCAGATGAGTTAGAGGTGATCGAGTCGGTTACTCCCTCAGATACTCCGTCAGAAACAGCCGCCTAGTTCAGGCCCAGCAACGTGCGATTTGTTTCTAGGATCGGTTTGAGTAGGTTCAATTCGTCCCGGGTTAGATAGTTTGCCACCACTTCTTGCAAAAAGCGATAGGTTGCCTCGCAGCTGCGTTGAGTTCGGAAGGCCCGCATCAAGGTTTGAAACCAGTAGAGAAATCGTTCCCTATAACGTTGCTCATCGTCCAGGAGCATAGCCAGCGCCGAAAGACGCAGAACCCGAACAGTATCCGCCTTCCACTTGTTGCGAAAGTCTTCCACCCCACGCATGAGCAGATAGGGATCCAGAGCGCGCATTTTCATCTCCACATCTCGGATGATTTGGGCTTCTGCCCCCTGAATCTTCTGATAGGCGCTCAGGCGCAGATCAAACGAGGCCAGGTAGGTCTCCATGAACTGCATCTCCTCATCCCTGAGGTAGCGTCCGTCGGCAGCGATGCTCAGTTGGCGCAGTTGAGTCAGCATGAAATATCCCCAGAATGAAAAGGAGAAGCCTGAACGGCAGCCAGCCTGGCTAGCCTCCAAGAGGCGGTATCGACTTGATCCTATCCCTCAAGTCCCTCAAGTCGAGTCCCTAGATTGAGAGATTTGGCGGATTTTCAGCAGGCCTCTCATCCAGGTTAATATTAATTAATAGTCTGTTGTTGCTAGAACCCACTCGACCCCAGATCACCATCTGCGAGTTCGATAAAAAACACCCTTTGGGAGGAAACGCTTCCGTGAGTCAGAAAGGTAAAAACAAGAAATGGAGAAGTGCGGGGTTGTATGCGTTGCTGGCCATCGTGCTGATTTCGTTGGCCACGACCTTTTTCGGTACCCGCCCAGCTGAACGTCAGGAGATCAGCTACTCCGACCTGATTAGCCGCGTTGAACGGGGCGAGGTCAGTAAGGTTTTGGTGGAAACGGCCCCTGATGGTCGCCAAATTGCCATTGCTGAGGCAGAGGTGAACGGTCGTGCCACTCAGGTACAGGTGAATCTGCCCCCCCTCACCCCCGAGTTTGAGAGTACCCTGGTTGCCCAAGGGGTGGAATTGGCGGTGCGTCCTGTGCAAGAGGAGGGCTTATTGGGGCGCATTCTAAGTACCTTCTTCTTGCCTGTCCTGCTGCTGCTCGGTTTGTTCTTCCTGCTGCGTCGTGCTCAAAATGGCCCCGGTAGCCAAGCGCTTAATTTCGGCAAATCCAAAGCGCGGGTACAAATGGAACCGAAAACCCAGACAACCTTCAACGACGTGGCTGGTATTGAGCAAGCCAAGCTGGAGTTGGCCGAGGTGGTGGATTTTCTGAAGAATTCGGAGCGCTTCACCGCTTTGGGTGCCAAGATTCCGCGGGGGGTATTGTTGGTGGGCCCGCCAGGTACCGGCAAAACCCTGCTGGCCCGTGCTGTAGCTGGAGAAGCAGGGGTGCCCTTTTTCTCCATTTCCGGCTCGGAATTTGTAGAAATGTTCGTCGGTGTGGGGGCCTCGCGGGTCCGGGATCTGTTTGAGCAAGCCAAGCAAAATGCCCCTTGTATTGTCTTCATCGATGAAATTGATGCAGTGGGTCGCCAACGGGGGGCCGGACTTGGTGGCGGTAACGATGAACGGGAACAAACCCTGAATCAGTTGCTCACAGAAATGGATGGCTTTGAGGGCAACTCCGGGATTATCGTGATCGCGGCTACTAACCGACCCGATGTCTTGGATGCAGCCCTGTTGCGACCGGGACGTTTCGATCGCCAGGTAACCGTAGATCGTCCTGATTTCCAAGGCCGTCTGGAGATTCTCAAGGTCCATGCTCGCGGCAAGACCCTCTCTGCCGATGTGGATCTGGAGAAATTGGCCCGCCGTACCCCTGGGTTTACTGGGGCAGATTTGGCCAACCTTTTGAATGAAGCAGCCATCTTGGCAGCCCGCCGTAATCTCACGGAGATCTCGATGGACGAGATCAACGATGCGGTGGATCGGGTGCTGGCTGGCCCTGAGAAGAAAGATCGTCTGATGAGCGAGCGGCGCAAGGAGTTGGTGGCTTACCATGAGTCGGGTCATGCTTTGGTGGGATCCCTTTTGCCCAACTATGACCCGATTCAGAAAGTAACCATCATTCCCCGTGGACAGGCGGGCGGTCTCACCTGGTTTATGCCCAGCGATGACGACATGGGCCTGACCACCCGTGCCCATCTGAAGAATATGATGACGGTTGCGTTAGGGGGCCGTGTTGCGGAAGAAGTGATCTACGGTGAGTCTGAAATCACCACCGGTGCTGCTAGCGACCTGCAACAGGTGGCTCGGATTGCCCGCAACATGGTGACTCGCTTTGGCATGAGCGATCGTCTGGGAAATGTTGCCTTGGGGCGGCAGTCCAGCAATATCTTCCTGGGGCGGGATATCGCCACCGAGCGGGATTTTTCTGAGGAAACCGCTGCCCTCATCGATGAAGAGGTACGGCGGCTGGTGGATGAAGCATACCGGCGGGCCACCTACCTGGTGACAGAAAACCGCGCCCTCCTCGATCGCATTGCCCACCGCTTGGTGGAAGCTGAAACGATCGATGGAGAAGAGTTGCAGGCGATTATCGACAGTTCTGACGTGGTCATGTTGCCGCCGCAGGAGGATCCAGAGCCATTGACCATCCCAGTGGCTGTCAACGCTAAGGTCTAGTTCCCTTCAGGGATCCCTTGCTTAAAACGGGATCCCTCCACTACCCAATGGCTTTTGCCTCTGGAAATCGATCCACACAAAAAAAATGAAAAGCCCATCTGAAACCAGGTGGGCTTTTTGGGATTTGGACTGTACTTCAGCCCTTTAGCTAGTCGGCGGGAGGCTCTGCACTGTACCTCTGGATTAGATCAGCGTCGGGATGCGAGCTGCGTAACTGAGCGAAGCGAAGGAACAAACTATTTGAGGGTCTAAGCAATAGCGCTCTATCACCATACAGCCCTTTAATGCTCCGCAGTCGCGTGTCGCGTAGCATTAGCGTTGCGTAGCAACAATGCCTACGGCAGGCTGTGCCACCCCAAAAGTAAGGCGGGTTTGCGACAAAAAGGGCTGGAGTGCTCCGCACTGCTGTCGCGAAGGGGATTGACCCTGTGCTAGGTGACTCGTGTTGGGGCCGCGATGACCAAGAGTATCAACGCATCCGTACTTTTCATGGCGGCATGAGTGACGAAAGTCGCCAGTTGAGCAAAGCTGCCTTCAACAGGGATCCCCACAAAGATCCGCTGCGGATCCTGATTGCCACCGATGCTGCCCGTGAAGGGGTAAACCTGCAAAACTATTGCTCTGACTTATTTCAGGATCCGTCTCAGCCAGCTCGAACAAGAGAACCAGTCTGAACCCCAACGGATTCGACAGATCTATGAGGTCAAAACTCAACGGGTGGAGCCAGTAGGATTGATCTATCTCTGGCCAGTGTCCAGTTAGGGCGACCTCCCGCTAACGCGGTCGCACAAGTGTTGCCTAGCAACAAAGGACTCCGTCCCGCTAACGCAAAAGGAATGGATCATGCAACTTTACGACCGCGACTTTTACGCTTGGATCCAAGAGCAAGCCACCCTGCTGAAATCGGGGCAGTGGGATCAACTGGATATTGCCAACTTGGTGGAGGAGATCGAGTCTTTGGGCAGACAAGAACGCCGTGAATTGGTGAATCGACTGGGGATCCTGTTGGGGCATCTGCTGAAGTGGCAGTTTCAACCCCAACTACGGGGCAAGAGCTGGCGGGCAACTATTACCGAACAACGCCGCCAGATTCAGCGATTGCTCCAAGATAATCCCAGTCTCAAGCCGGATTTGTCAGCAGCCCTGCAAGAGGCTTATCTAGACGGGATCCTTTTGGTGGTGAAAGAAACGCCATTATCGGAGAAAGATCTGCCCACCCAGTGTCCCTACACCTTTGAGCAGGCAATGGATCCCGACTTTTATCCAGGACACGAGGATCCCCTACTGGGGGATCTATCTCAGCAACCTCAAACAAGAGATCCAGGCTGAGCCCCAGATGTGTGATTTGAATCTTGTGCCGCCAGACCCGATCTTTCACCTTGAACAGCAGGGATCCCATGGGAATGCCCAGGGCTTTGACCTCGGGAGACCGGGCCACAATGGAGCCATCATTATTGCTCAGTACCGCCACCGGGCTCCCCTGCAGATGGGGCTGAAACACCCTCTCACAGGAGACATAGCAGTTATTGCAATCCACTAGGGCAATCTGTTTGGGCAGCGTGACTCGTGTAGACCCCGTTGTGGGGTGGCTGCTTATCTGTCTACCCGCCAGGAGTCAGCCGAGTGCTGGCAGACTGAGAATCCCTGTGCCCTATGGGTCGGAGAGGATGTCGATGCTGTATCCCAACGAGTTTTATTCTGAGGGGATCCCTTAGACAATCAGCTTACGCAAAAACGGGATCACCGCCTCCTGTACCTTTTCTGGCCAATCATGCTGTGGGTAATGGCCCACTTGCTCCAGTTTCACCACCTGTGCTTTTGGGAGCCGCTGACACAATGTTGTGACCAGCTCGAACGGTAACCAACGATCCTGCATGCCCCAAGCGATCAAAGTCGGGCGTTCCCAGGTGGCAAAGCCTGCCTCCAATTCCTTCATCACCTGCGGCAGGTTCAAGTTTTGCACTGTTGCCAACAAAGCGCGTCCACTGGCAGAAGTGGTCAAAAAAGGGCGTCGATACACGTCCAGATCTTTGTCTTTCACCTGGTAAATGCCGCCGGTTTCTAGGGTGCGATCCACCAACAGTGGATCCTGGGTGAGCATATCCCCCACCAAAGGGATCCCGAAAGCACGAATCGACCAGGGCAGCTTGGCCCCTTGGCCAATCGGGGTATTGAGAATGATCAGGCGTTCGATGCGATCTGGGTTTTTCAGGGCATACTGCAGTCCCACTGAGCCGAGAAACCCCTGCACCACCAACGAAAACCGCTCTAGGGCTTGGGCTTCCACCCACTCCGACAGGGCCTTCTCCAGGGTTTCTGGGCGGTAGTTAAACTCCCAGCGCTCCGGTTTGGCGGAAAATCCTGAGCCAATCCAATCAGGGGCCAAAGCGCGAAACCCCTGCTCCCCTAAGGCTTGCAAAAGGGGCAGCCAGCCGTAGCTTTGAGAAACCAGTCCATGCAACAGCAGCACTGGCGGTAGAGTGTTGCCTCGGTCGGGATCCACCGAGCGAAAGAACCAGTCCAGATCCCCCACCCGGATGCGTTGCTCCAGAATATTCACTGGGTTTGTGCTCTCAGTCACAGTGGTTTGAGCTTATCGTGTTTGAGGGGATCCGATGGCAGAAAAAGCCAATCCAACCACTGGAGCCGGTCGTTTTTATCGGCGATGCGATCATGGCGGAGTTGGGCACCCCCCTCTTTCGGGATGCGGCCACAGAAGCCTTAGCGGCGGTGCGGGCGGCTGTGAGGATGCGGATCGCTCTGGAGCAGTTGCGAACCGAACTACGCAGTACAAGGGCTGCTGTTACCCTCCGCCATCTCCAGATATCAATCAATGGGGTAGGCTAGGAGCCAATGCAGGGAATCCCAAAGTGGAAGGGTGCAAGTTCAGAAGCTATGTCACAACTTTACGACTGCGTCATCGTCGGTGCTGGCCCTGCTGGGGGATCCGCCGCTTATCATCTGGCCAAGCGGGGGCGCTCGGTACTGGTTCTGGAAAAGGAGCCCTTGCCCCGCTACAAGCCCTGCGGGGGTGGAGTGTCTCCAATGGTGGCGGCCTGGTTTGATTTTGACTTTGGCCCGGCTATTTCCCTGACGATCCGGCAAATTCGCTATACCTGGTGCAGTGGGGATCCGGTGGTGGCGGATTTGGATCTCAAGGATCCCGTTTGGATGGTGCGGCGGGATGTTTTCGACCATTACCTGATTCAGCAGGCGCAAGGGCAGGGGGCTACCCTGCAAGCAGAATGTGCCGTCTCCGGCATTGAATGGCAAAGTGACCGCTGGCAGGTGATGACAGCCTCTGGCCCCGTTTGGGGGCGCTACCTGATTGGAGCGGATGGGGCAAAAGGCTCCATGGCCAAGTGGTTGGGCTTTCAGGAGCGGCAACGACGATTGGCCGCCGCCCTAGAAGCGGAAGTGCCTGTTGCGCAGCCGGAAACGGCAGCCGCCCATTTTGACTTTGGTGCCGTTAGTAACGGCTACATCTGGAACTTTCCTAAGGCAGATGGCTACTCGATTGGGGCCGGTACCTTTCGGGGTGGAGAAAAGCAAAACCTGCGGGAGATCGCGGCAGGCTACGCCCAAACCTTTGGGGTGGACTTGAACTCTGTCAAGCAGTTTGGCCACCCGATTTGTCTTTGGGATGAAGATCAACCGCTACACACCCAAAATGCCCTCTTGGCTGGGGATGCTGCCTGTGTGATCGACCCCTTTACCGCCGAAGGGATCCGTCCCTCGCTGCTCACCGGCCTGTTGGCGGCTCAGGCCATCGACTCTGCCTTAGCGGGAAACGGAGATGCGTTGGCCCACTATTCCGCCCAAGTGCAACAGGAGTGGGGATCCGAAATGCGCTGGGCCAAACGGATTGCGGCGCTGTTCTATCGCTTTCCGGGATTGGGCTACAAAGTGGGGGTTAAACGACCGGGAGCGACTCGGCGCATGGGGCAAATCTTGGTGGGAGAATTGCGCTACAGCGATGTGGCCGCGTCCGCTATTCGCAAATTAAGCGGTGGCCTGTTTTCGTAACAGCTCGTTAACAGCTTGGCCTAACTGACGGGCTTTGAGAGGTGGGAAGGGTCATTAAACCGCTTGCTAATCAACAGACAATTGCGGCCATCCGCTTGGCGGGTGTAGCTGAGGCGGCTGGTCAGGGCTTTCATCAGCAAAATGCCGCGTCCCCCTTCGGAGTCGGTGTCCATTTTGGCGGGCAATTGTTGGGCAAACCCCTCCAGATCAAACTCCTGCCCCTGATCCCAGATGCGCAACTCCAACCCTTGCGGTGCTAAGACCAGCTCAATATCAATCGGGGTGGTTTCCGGTAGGGCTTGGTGGGCATGGCGAACGGCGTTGGTAAACCCTTCTGCAAGCGCCAACCGGCATTCCATCCAGATGGGCTCTGGAATGCCCGCATTGCGAAAGGCTTCAAACCACGTCAAAACTTGACTGAGAGCATCCAAAGTGGTGCCGACCCTCAGCGGAAAAGTCTGATGATTAGCGGGAGGAATCCCTGATGTGTTCAAAATCGAACCTCAAAGCTCAGGGTGAGACTTACCTGCATCAACCGTACACCGAGCAACCTGATCAGCATTCTAAGACTCTGGCCGGGTTTGTCACCTGTGGAGTTCACGGAGCAATGATCAAATCCACACGACGGTTCCGTTGCCGTCCAGCTTCGGTATCGTTATCGGCTACAGGAGCAGTGGGGCCAAAGCCAGAGGTGGTCCAACTGATGCGATTGTCTTCGGGTAGCAATTTGATGAGGTAATCTTTGACAGCATTGGCGCGGCGCAAGGACAGGGCCAAGTTGTAATTTAAGGAGCCGATGTTGTCGGTGTGGCCATTCACTTGAATGCGGGCTTCTGGCATTGATTGTAAAGACTCGGCCACTTGGGCCAGCAGTGCGGCCGCCTCAGGGCGAATTTCTGCTTTGTCAAAATCAAACAACAGATCCCCCGGTAGGCTGATGGTTTGGGTGCCCACCTGAAACGATGTCGGGGTGGGAGTTGCTGTGGGGGTAGGGGTGGGTTGGGACAGAGTGCTGTCTGTATCTGTCTCTCCATTCGCTGCTCCAGTAGCAATCTCAGCCGTGGTAGAAGACTCTGTCACCCGGTCTGGATCCCCTGTCTGGGAACGCAACCGTTGCAGGCGCGATTCCAGTTCTTCCAGCCGCATCAACAACTGAATGACCTGCTGGCGCATTTCCCGGATTTCCGCTTCGATGTCGGTAAAGCTCTCGCGGTCTGCCGGATCCACTGCCGGAGGGTTGGCCTGGGGTTGGGGTGGAGAGAGAGTGGCCAGGATCTGAGGGGTCGGCAAAGTCGGGTCAGGGAGAGAAGAGCCTGGGTCTGGCTGGGTCTGGGTTTGAGCCTGCTGAGGCAGTAGCATCCCGGCAAGGATGCCGCTGCTAAGCAAAAGGATCCCACTGAGAAGGTTAAGTGACAAGTGGAGTGAAGAAGGGGAGTGTGGGCGGCGGGGTAGACGCGGCATCGATGGCGAACCTCCGGCTGAATGGACAGACTTAGGCTGGGAATTTTACCCAATCCTAGCCAGAGGCAAGATCTTGCCAAGGGGATTCTCGGACGGTCTGGCTGCCACTTCCCGCTAGTCGAAACTGATGCGGCCTCGATAGCGCCCAATGATGGTCAACCCATGGGCGGGATCCGCTAAATCAACCGTAAAGGGTGGAAAGCGGGGATTGTCGCTGATCACTTTGACCTGGGATCCGGGCAGGCGCTGCAGCCGTTTGACCAGTAGATCCCCATCCATTTGAAAAACGTAAATACCCTCGCGGCTGGTGTCTTCCCCCTCTTGCCGTTCCACAAAGATCAAATCCCCATCTTCTAAGGTGGGAGACATACTATCCCCCTGCACCCGAATCAGGCTGAGCTCAGCGGGGTTTCCCTTCAGGTGCGCCCGCAACCAGTTCCGTTCAAACCCGATCACCGATTCAATCGATTCCTCCCGCACCAAGACCCCCGTCCCGGCGGAGGCGGCCACATCGATAAAAGGCACATAGACATACTCTGTTTCCGCGTCGGTCGCCTGCACCTGCGGGGATCCCTCGCCCGTGATGAGCCAACTCAGGTTCACCTGGCCCACTTGGGCAATTTGCAGAGCTTTGTCAATGCTAGGGACGGATCCCTTTAAGTAGCTGCGGAGGGCAGTATCGCTGATTCCGGCCCGGCGACCAAACGCATAAATGGCCTCATTACCGATGACCTGTCGCAGGCGGGCTGCAAACGTGGAGCTGGAAGGGGATTGCATCGGATTCAACACTACAGATTGTGGTAGACGGAGCTCCTTCCCACTATATCTTGACTGAACAGTGATTTGCAGGTAGCCTAAGTCCAGGACTTACTAAATTTAGTGAATCAAGTGCTAAGCCTAACACTTTTTGGTGAGCCCGCCTGTCGGCCTGTGGAGAGGATGATATGCAATCAAAATGGGGTCGCCCATCTTTAACGGTGTTGCCGTCGCAACGGGAGAATTGGCTGCGTCGCTATCTGCGTTTTTTGCGGGGAGAATCGCCCATTGTGCAAGCGGTTTCTCCTCAACCTGTACCTCGACCTGCAGCGCTAGCCCAAAAGGACTCTCGACAAGTAGTGTCTCCAAGAACCCCAGATCCCCTCCATGAAGAACCTCTCTCGCTGCAGCTTTGGCGGGAAGGACGCAAAGTAGAGCGAATTTTTGCCCAAAATCGTATTCAGCGGGCCGCCGAACGTCGGGATCTCCGCTCATAACTCCATCACCCCGTAAGGATCCTGATAGGATTTAGGGTGCGTCCCTCCTTTGCACCTGTACGCCAGACTTTTTCCTGTCCCACTTTTATCCCCCTCTCTATGACCTCCTCGGATTTCAAACGCTGGCTGGATAATGTGCTGGTTGCCATCGTTTTTCTAGTGTTTGCCGGATTTGTTTGGTTTGTCTTTTCGGTAACAGGCGCCTTTGCTGGGATCCCGCTGGGTTATAAACTTTGGATGCGGCTGTGGTTGCCTTTGTTTCAGCCAGCGCTAGGGATCCTGATGGCCGGGGCTTTGCTGAGTGGGGTTTGGGGTTGGTGGGAAAAGCGCCGCCAGAGATCCGAAAAAGTCGATTAGCCTATTCTTGTAATTCTCGGGTTTTCAGGATCCCGCAGTCACCTCAATCCAGATCTGCTGGATCAACTCCCAAGGCTCGCAGCCGTTCTGCCAAACGATTGGCCCGTTCACGCTCTTGCAACGCAACCTTGGCCAGTTCTTCAGGGGTGGGCAGCCTCTGTCCTTGCGAGTCATACCAGTAAAGCCATTCTCGTTCCCAACCCAAGTGGATCCCATTTTCTTTGCCCAGAGCCAGGCCTACTTCCGGCATCCACAGATGTTCTCCCTGTAATTCGTAAACCCCGTTGACGAGGCGATAAATCTCTAGGGAAGGTCGGTTACGCCAATAACGACGTGAGGGCACATAAATGGCGTAGTAGAGGATCCCGAGCTTGGCATAGTCAGTCTTCTTCCGTTCATACTCACCGCCGTAGGTGCGAGACACTACTTCTAGAACAAAAATGGGTGGGATCCCGTTTTCTTCCCAAAGGACATAGCTCAGTCGGCCCTCACTACCATTCACGAAGCGCTCAACCCCCAGACTTAAGAACCCATCTGGCACTAGAGGTGGTTCGCCAGCAGCATAGTAGATGCCCATATCCACTCCGAAGAACCAGTCGGTGCGCTCAGCCCATACCCAGCCCAGAATTGCCCCCAGCAGATTGGGAATCAGGTTCTGTAACTCGTTATCCACAGGTGTATCATCCGAGTCGGGTAACTCAGCCGCAGAGGGCAAGCAAGCACGGGGATCGTAGTGGAGCATTTTCACACCCCCTCAGGGTTCGCCTTGATCTTAACCGGATGGCTCAGAATGGCTCTGGCAGCACATTAATGCAGGGATCCTTGGGGGCCTATCCTCTGGCAAGATCCTGCTCAGAGCAATCGTGACCATTACCAGAATTGAAGATCTGCGAGCACAGGAGGGCTACAGACTGGCTCTATACTGGAAACGTATCTAAATGTTGAGCAATCGGGCGGTCTAGCGTTGTGTTTGTTCTACCCGGCTACGAGTATTTACTGGTTTTTCTGATCCTGTGCTCTTTGCTGCCGATCTTGGCTCTGGCAGCCTCCGCTTGGTTGGCCCCAAAGCGTCGGGGTTCCTTGCGACGCAGTACCTATGAGTCGGGCATGGAACCGGTGGGGCAAGCCTGGATCCAGTTCAACATTCGCTATTACATGTTTGCCCTCGTCTTTGTCATTTTTGACGTGGAGACGGTGTTTCTCTATCCCTGGGCGGTGGCCTTTCATCGCTTGGGGCTATTGGCCTTCGTGGAGGCCCTGATTTTTATCGCCATCCTTGTAGTTGGCCTTGTGTACGCCTGGAGAAAAGGAGCGCTGGAATGGTCATGACCTCTAAGGAGTCGCAGGTTTTGTTTCCGGGGGCAGCCCCGACAGTGACTACTGACCTTTCAAATAATGTCGTTCTCACCACTGTGAACGACCTCTACAACTGGGCCAAAATGTCTAGCCTCTGGCCTCTGCTCTACGGCACTGCCTGTTGCTTTATCGAGTTTGCGGCCATGCTCGGATCCCGATTTGACTTTGACCGGTTTGGCCTGTTGCCCCGTTCTTCTCCCCGTACAGCGGATTTGATCATCACGGCGGGAACCGTAACCATGAAGATGGCGCCCGCTTTGGTGAAGCTCTACCAACAGATGCCCGAGCCCAAGTATGTGATTGCCATGGGGGCCTGCACCATTACCGGTGGCATGTTCAGCTCCGATTCCTACACGGCTGTGCGCGGTGTGGATAAGCTGATCCCGGTGGATGTGTACATTCCCGGCTGCCCGCCTCGTCCGGAAGCGATCATGGATGCCATTGTCAAGCTGCGCAAAAAGATTGCTGCTGAAGATATGCGGGAGCGGGGCCGTCTGCAGCAAACTCACCGTTACTACACTGTTAAGCACAATCTCAAGCCTGTACCCGAGATCATCACAGGTAAGTACCTAGAAAGTGAAACGCGTCAGGCTCCTCCACCAGAATTGGTCGCTGCAATCGGCTTGCCTGTTCCTCCAGCTTTGCAAACAGCGGATCTGAAGCGGGCCGAGCAGCAACTGAAAGCGCTACGGGGAGGGATGTGAGATGGCAGAGGAGAATGGGACTCAGGAAAATCAAACGCGAGACTCTGGACAGGACTTGGGTGCAGAGCAGCCCGTTGTGGTGGAACGTGGCCCTGTCTCTCAGTTTTTGACAGATAATGGCTTCGAGCACCAGTACTTGGGGAGAGATGCAGCGGGGGTGGAGCGGCTGGAGGTGCCCCGGGAGTTTCTCTTGCCGCTGTGTACCGCTCTTTATGCCTATGGCTTTAACTACTTACAGTGTCAGTGTGGCTACGACTTGGGGGCAGGACAACCGTTGGTTAGCCTCTACCATCTGATCAAGCTAGCCGATGGAGCGGATCGTCCGCAGGAGGTGCGGCTGCAGGTGAAGTTGCCCCGTCAGGATCCACGGCTACCCTCGGTGTACTGGATTTGGAAGTCAGCCGACTGGCAAGAGCGGGAAACCTACGACATGTACGGCATTGTCTTTGAGGGACATCCCAACCTGAAACGAATCCTGATGCCGGAAGACTGGGTGGGCTGGCCGCTGCGCAAAGATTACATCACTCCCGACTTTTATGAACTGCAGGATGCTTACTGATTCGGGATCCCTTTCCTAGGTCTTCTACCCAGTTTGCAAACCTGTAGGGCTCTCCCGTGTTGATCTTGTGTTGATAAGGAAGCTGAGCGATGTGGCCTGTTTTGCTGTTGGCAATCTACGGTGGCGGAGTTTGGTACTCGGCTCGTAAAGCGGATCGTATCTATTCGGGATCCCAAAAGTGGGTGGTATCTGCCCTCTGGCCGATACTGTTGGCTTCTAACCGGCAGTTTCGCCAGAACTTTCGCCGCCCTTTGAATAAGTGAGAATCCATGATATGATTCAGAGTCCACTGAGTTAACTAAGTGGGATCCCTTCAACATCGGCTGTCTGCACAGCCGCAAGCCTCGCAAAAGTTACAGCGATTGATCGAGGGTCGCATTTCCCAGCAGGGGCGGGTGACCTTTGCCCAGTTTATGGAGTGGGCACTTTACGAGCCGGAAGTGGGCTACTACGAGCAGGGATCCCCGATAGGCCCTGATTACCTAACTTCCCCGCACCTAGCCGCGGATTTTGCCCAGTTGTTGGCGGTGCAAATCCATCAGTTCTGGCAGATTTTAGGATCCCCAACAGGTTTTTCTGTGATCGAGATGGGGGCGGGCAGTGGTCAGTTGGCCTGGGATTGGCTGACCTATGTGCAGACCAACTACCCGCCGTTTTGGCAAGCCTTGGACTATCGGATTCTGGAGCGTTCTGCCACTCTACAGCGGTTGCAACAGGAGCGGTTGGCTGCCTTTGCAGACAAGGTGGGCTGGTGGGACGGTGCGGAGCAAGACGGGATCCCGGATCAGTCGGTGACAGGGTGTTTTTTCTCCAATGAGCTGGTGGATGCTTTTCCGGTACATCGGGTGCAGGTGCAGGGTGGGGCCTTGCGGGAGATCTATGTGGAGGTGGGGGAAAGTGGCTTCCAGGAGGTAGTGGGAGAACTCTCGACCCCGGCATTGCGGCAGTATTTTGTGCGCCTCGGGATCCCGATTGAAAGTTATCCAGAGGGTTACCAAACGGAGGTTAACCTGAAGGCGCTGGACTGGTTGGAATGGCTCGCCCGCAAGTTACGGCGGGGTTATGTGCTCACCCTGGACTACGGCCATACCGCTGACCGTTACTACAGCCCACATCGGTCTCAGGGTACCCTCTTGGCCTATCGTCAGCACAGCACCTACGCGGATCCCTATGTTCAAGTGGGATCCCAAGACCTCACTGCCCATGTGGACTTCACAACCCTACAGCAGGTCGGGGAAATCTTGGGATTACAGACGTTGGGATGGACTCGTCAAAGTAGCTTTTTGGTGTGTTTGGGCCTGACGGAACGGCTGGCAGCCCTTAGCCAAGCCACCGACACTGTGGATATCAGCCAAGTTTTGCAGCGGCGACAGGCTCTACACGCGCTGTTGGATCCGATTGGGTTGGGGGGCTTTGGGGTATTAGTCCAAGCCAAAGGGCTGACGGATTTGGAACGAACCCATCCTTTGCAGGGCTTTTGTGAGCCGGAGCGAACACGGTGAACCTAACCCTTTGGATTGGCCTTTTGGCAGCCACCCTGACCACCTCCAGTTTTTTCCCGCAAGCGCTGAAAACCTGGCGCAGCCAACGGGCGGATGATTTCTCCTGGAGTTATTTGCTCTTGTTTGGGGTCGGGATCCTCATGTGGGATCTGTACGGCTTGTTGCGTCAAGATACCGCCATCACCCTCGCCAATACGATTACCTTGGCCTTGATTGGTGTAATCATCCTAACCAAGTTCCGCTCTGAGCGCTAAGGGAGCCGGATCGGATCTCAACGTGGATCTCAACCTGTTTTCTTGCACAGAAAGACCGTTCTTTGACACTCCCCCGGTTAGAAACCGGGGGATTCTCCCTTCTAGCTCCCCACAGCTTGAAGCTGTGAGGGATTCATGGAGTTCAGGGGATTGCCAACTACCCCATCCCCTGAGCCGACCCTACCTATT
>NZ_JAFIRA010000040.1 GCF_022848905.1 Thermostichus vulcanus str. 'Rupite' | reverse complement strand
ATAGGTAGGGTCGGCTCAGGGGATGGGGTAGTTGGCAATCCCCTGAACTCCATGAATACCTTGCAGTCTAAGGTTGCAAGGGGCTAGAAGGGAGAATCCCCCGGTTTCTAACCGGGGGAGTGTCAAGTTCTCGCACTCTTAGGAGTTAAACTCAGCCCCTCGTCGTCGGTGCTACCGCCATATCTGGGATCCCTATTGCCAAACTGCCCTTGCCTGAGTACCTTTGGGCCGGATTGGAAACTCAGGGGTTAACTCTGGGGCATTGATAAAATCACGAAAAGATACAGCCCTTTGCGCCAAGGGTACGCTAGCGCGTATGGCGCCGACAGGCTTTGCCAACGCCTCTCGTCCTACGGACGACATCGGTTAGGGACACCACCGGTTGGATAGTTAGCTCATTAGGATATCGGTGTGAACGTCCTCTGGTTGCCGTGAGAGCAGCTTATGTAAAGACTTCTGGGCCTCAGGTAGGTGCGGGTTGAGTTCTAAAGCCCGGCGGAACTCCTCAATTGCCAAATCCAATTTGCCTAGGCGAGCTTGTACAGATCCGAGGCGGTAATGGGCGGCCACGTAGCTATTGTTCAATTCCAGGGCTTCTTGATACCGTTGGGCTGCAAAGATCAGGTTTCCTTTCACCCGTTGCAGTTCCCCAAGGCCAAAGTGAGCTTCCGGCAAGTCGGGATCCTTGCGCAGGGCACTCTCAAAGTAGCGCAGCGCCACCTCCGCCTGACGAGAATTGATAAAGCGTTTGCCAGAGTCATCCGATTGCTTCTGGGCCAGTTGCAGCAAACCCAGGGCAGCCGTGGCAACATGAAGCTCGGGATCCAGCTCTAGTGCTTGATGAAAGCGTTGTTCGGCTTCGGCAAAATTGCTCTGGGCCATCAGAACAATACCCGTACCATATATCGCTGGGGCAAAACCGGGTTCCTGCACTAGGGCTTGTGAGAACTGTTGCCCAGCCTGAGCCAGATCCCCAGCCTGGACCAGAGCCAGACCATAATCCGTCAGCAAGGCGGGGGTGGCCGGAGTTCTCAAGGTTTGAGCGGTGCGGTAGGCCGCTATTGCCGCCTTCAGCTGTCCAAGTCGGTAGAGGGCAATGCCCATCTGGTGATGAGCCTCAGGCAACCCCTCGTTCAAGGCTAGGGCTTCCCAGCAGCTGTCAATAGCGGATTGGTACTGCTTCTGCAGAATTTTGACCTTGGCGATGCTGAGCAAGACCTCTGCTCGCTTGGGATCCAACTGCCGAGCCCGGTTGAGCGCCTCCAAGGCTGCTGCCCCTTCTCCTTGTGCAGCCAGAGCTTCTCCTCGCAGTTGGTGGATATGGGCTTGGAATCCTGGGGATTTGATGTTCAGGGTGAGGGCTAGTTTCAAGGGCTCTAAGGCTGCCCCTGGTTGCCGTTTTGACAGCAGCTGTTGGGATTGACTGAGTAAAGCTTTGACCAGATGGGTGTCGATATCCGGTTGGTAGGGATCCAACTGGCGGGCCGACCAAAGGTGATCCAGTCCGCTCTGCAGTTGCCCCGTTTGAATCAGCAGTTGTCCGAGACGAAAATGGGCCGGAGCCATGTCGGGGTTGATACTCAAGGCTTGTTGCAACGCTCCGATGGCCTGGCTCAATTGCTTCCCTTCGATCAAGCTAAGAGCACGGCTGTAGTGGCGGCTAGCCTGGTCTTTCGGGGTTTGACCACCCCCAGCCCCCGAGTTCCGCCGACGCAGCTGCCGTCCAGCCAGCCAGGTGAGGCTGAGCAGACTGGGGATCCCTAGCAATCCTCCCGTTATCCAGGCCCACCATCCTCCCGGTAGGGGCAGAGTTTCGCTGGGGCTGTAGGTGGGAGTGGCCGCACTCGTGGCAGCCGTGGGTGGGGGTGGGACCTGGGCTAGCTGGGGGGCAGTGGGTTGACCTTGGGTTGGGGGGCGTTGACCCTCCGAGGTATTCGGAACAGGATTGGCCTGAGCGGGTTGCAGGCGGCTGAGGGGGATCTGCAACCTCAATTGCCGGGTGGCTTGGTTTTCGGTGGCCGCGACGAGACGAGAAGGATTGGGGGTGGATTGACGGGCAAGGGTCGCTGCGATCTGTGCTTCCCGTTCCGCCTGCCCCCCAACACTCACCTGCAATACCGCTCGGGATCCGAGGGCTGTGGGGTTGGTGGGGTCTTGGTCCAGAGAGCGTTCCAGTTGCGCAAGAGCGGCTTGGGTTTGGCCTTGCTGAGCGAGGAGTAACCCCAGGTAACGTTGAGCTTCCGCATCATTGGGATCCAACCGCACTGCTTCTTGGAGTTGAGCAATGGCTTCTTCTCGGCGGCCCGCTTGTTCTAGGGCCAACCCCAAATAGCGACGGGTGAGGGCATGAGTAGGTTGCTGCTGGCTAGCCTGTTGGAGGTGCTGAATGGCGTTATCCAGGGATCCCTCCTGTTCCGCCAAAGCAATCCCCAAACCCAAACGAGCTTCCCAGGCATTCGGATCTACCTGCAGGAGCTGTTCAAACAAAGGAATAGCTGCCTCAGGGTTGCCTTGGGCCAGGTGTAGCTGGGCCAGGTTGAGGCGGGCCTCTGTCAGGTTGGCGTCCAAACTCAAGGCCCGTTCATAGCTGCTGCGGGCAGATTGTAGATCTCCTGCCGCTTGCTGAGCCATGCCCAATTGCAGGCGTAACTGGGGATTCTGTGGATCTGCTTGGACGGCAGCTTGTAAAGAGCTGAGGGCAGCCTCAGTGTACCCCCGTGCTAAGAACCATCGACCCAACCGCTCCTGAGCGGCCACATGCGCGGGATCCAGTTGGGCAGCCTGCAGATAATGACGAAGGGCGGGATCCCAATTTTTCTGTTGGGCGTAGGCGGATCCCAGTTGATAGTGGGCCTCGGCATCATTGGGGTTTTGGGTGACGGCCGTTTGCAGGGCTTGCAAAGCCGCTTCGGTCTGCCCCTGTTTTAAGAGAGCCATGCCCAACTGGCGCTGCGCGGAAGGAAGCTGGGGATCCACCGCCAAAGCGGCGCGGTACTGTTCAATCGCTTCCGGCAGGCTACCTTGGGCCAAGTGGATTTCAGCCAATAGGAACCTGGCTGGGGCGTGGTTCGGGTCGAAAGACAGCAGTGTGCTCAACTCGCTGGCAGCAGCACTGAGGTTGCCCTGCTGAGAGAAGGCTGTGGCTAAGTTGAGGCGAGCAACAGTATTACTGGGATCCGCAGCCAGTTGGGTTTGCGCCTGTTGAATGCGCTCGTTAGCTTGGTTGAGGCGGTTTTGGGCATGGAGCAGGGCTGCCTGTAGACGGGGATCCCGTGGGCGATGGCGCAAGCCCTGTTCGTACTGTTCGATCGCCTGTTGCCACCGCTCCGCCCGGGCCTGTTGCAATCCCTGTTGGTAGCCCCGTTCGGCCAGTTCCCCATCCCGTGAAATTTTGTAGGCGGATCCCAGCCCCACCAGGGATCCCACCAGAACTGCCCCCAGGGCCAACTGCACTCCCCGTTGTTTGAAAACTTGTGTCTGGGGTAGTTGATGCCAGAGGGCGTTGAGTCTTTCGGATAGGGGCTGGCCGGAGCGTTCTGGGGCTGTGGGGGGTGGCTCTCTTTCCGGTTGGGGTTCTGGGGCCATCTCGGCTGGGGGCGGCTCCTGCATCACCAATTCCGTTTGCTCAGCCAAGGGCGGATCCTGAGCGGATCCTTGGCCTGAGAACCGCAACACTTTGCGCCATTCTGCTTGGCTCTGCCCTGCTTGCCGTCCGTACAGGATCAGCTTCTCGAGCTCAGCCGGTCGCTCGGTCACCAGACAACTTGCTACCTGTCGCACCAGTTGAGGCCGTGGTGGAACTTGATCGCTGGGATACTCAATCAAAATATGCAGCTCATCAGCCTTGCGCACCACACGGACTTTCAGAGGAGCTAACCTCACGGCCAGGTTTTTCTGCAGCTCCTTCAGTTGGGTATCGATGGGGATGGCAGTCATAGTCATAGGATCGGGCTTCTAAATCTAGATAAGAGGGGCAACAGCCTGAAGACAGGTGTTGTTTAGAGATTTGGAGATAAGCCTGCACAGAATTCAGGCACCATGAAGAGAACGACTCAACACAGATGACTCAACACAGATATGGTACAGATATGGTATTGATGTGCTGCGTTGCTCATCCGGCCTGAAATCTCAGCGTACCCTTATCAAACCCGATTTGTTTACGTTTTTCATTCGGAGAAATGGCGGAGATTCCCAGGGATCCCCTACGTAAATCTGCGGAAATTACCGCAGGATCCCGTAGTTGGTGTCTTAGCGCGAGGATCACATAACCTGTGCGGAGGTATCGTGAAACTTCTATAAAGGGATCCCTCTCTGTCGCGTAGCCGGTTTTGCGGCAAGTCGATAGGGCTTTACCCTCGGGACGGGCTAGGGTAACGGGATCCCGAGTGTTTTGGAGGATGGATGCCCCATGTTATCTGCTCAGCGCATCTTCGGCGCAGCGGCCCTACTCAGCCTGTGCATCGGCATCGGCTCAGCAGCCCAGGCACAAACCGTCATTCCTCAACAAAAGGTGATCCTCAACAGCAATGCCACTACCGTCAATAGCGGCTCTGGCAATGCCACCACCATCCAAAACAACCTCTTGATCGTGCCCAATGCACCCGCGCCACGTCGTTCCGGCAGTTGGGGCCTCAGTGGTAGAGGTTCTTCTCGTCCGACCCCACCTCCTACCTCCATTACCGTCATTTTCGTCAACCAAGTCATCAACGGGCCCGTGGAAACCCAGCCAACACCAGACCCTTGTCAACAGGGTCGCTGCAGCAGCTACATCCTTCCCTAGGATTTCCATAGGTTGAGCAGCGAAATAGATTTAGCAGGACAGGATCCCATTGAGCCAGTGGGGAGGCCGCTTTTGGCACTCAAGACTGCCCAAGTCCGCAACCCCGCCAGCGCCAATGCCCGGATCTGGGTTGATATAATTCAGAGCGATTGTCCGCCTTGTTTTGGCGGTGGCCCAGTTTTGCTACACACTTTGCGTAGCCCCATTTAACCCAGTTCTACAATTCCAGTGGTGTGCGAGGGATCCCCATGAATCGTTCCAGGCAACTGCGCCCTTGGCTAGCGACTGCTCTTACCTGCGGGATGAGTTTATGGGTGGGGCTACCGGCTTGGGCCCAATCGGCTCCCGAAGCCGGCACCCTGGATTTGCGCACCGGTGGTGATACTCCAGCTCAAACTGCTCCCACCGCCCCTGCCACAGGCGAACCCGAGGTATTGGTGGCAGAGGTGCTGATCCAAGGAACAGAAGATCCTCAGTTGATCGACCGGATCTACAGTGTTATTCGCACCCGCGCCGGGGAAATTTCCACCCGTTCCCAATTGCGGGAGGACATCAACGCCGTCTTTGCCACCGGATTCTTTGCCGATGTGCGGGCGATTCCCTCCGACACCCCGTTGGGGGTACGGGTCACCTTTGAGGTGAAACCCAACCCAATCCTCAAAGCTGTGAAAACAGAAGGCGCAAGAGTGTTGGATCCCGAGGTGTTGCGAGAAGCCTTCCAGGATCAGGAAGGGCGGGTTTTGAATTTTGGCGACCTGCAAATCGGAGTGGCGGATATTGAGCAGTGGTATGCCGACAATGGCTATGTGCTGGCCAAGGTTACGGATGTACGTTCCTCGGAAGATGGCACGATCATTTTGGAAATTGCCGAAGGGGAAATTGAAGATATTCGCGTACAGGGGAACGATAAAACTCGCGATTTCATCATTACTCGTGAGTTGAAGGCCAAACCGGGGGATGTCTTTAATCGCAACCAAATTCAGGAAGATCTCCAGGCGGTTTTTGACCTGAACCTGTTTCAGGATGTGAATGTCGGCCTCAACCCCGGCCAGGATCCCGACAAAGTGGTGGTGGTGGTCAATGTAGAGGAACGGCGCACTGGTACCCTTGGGGGCACCTTGGGCGTTAGCTCGGCTACGGGTGTGTTTGCCGGCCTCAACCTCTCGGAGCAAAACTTGGGGGGTAACAACCAAAGCGCCAGCTTTAATGTTCAGGTAGGTACGACCGAAACCCTCTTCGACCTGAACTTCACGGATCCCCAAATTGCCACGATGGACATTCCCACCTCCTACAACGTCAATGTGGCCAACCAGCAAGCTTCGAGCTTTGTCTTTAATGAGGGTTTCACCTTGCCCAATGGGGATCCCGTGCGCATCAATCGACTGGGGGGTGGGGTTACCTTCTCACGGCCCATCGGAGACAACTGGCGGGCCAGCCTGGGCACTCGAGTCCAGTTTGTGGAAGCCCGCGATAGCAATGGTGAACAGCAGCGCTTTGATGTGTTGGGCAACCCGATCACCTTTAGCGAAAGTGGCCAAGACAGCTATACCACCCTGCGGTTTGGTCTTGTGAATGATACCCGTGACAACAGCAATAACCCCAGCGAGGGATCCGTTTTTCGCATCTCGACCGAGCAGTCGGTGCGCCTATTCCAAAACGGCCTCAATGCCAATCGTCTAGAAACCAGCTACAGCCAGTTCATTCCTGTGGAGCTGTTTGAGACCCGCAGTGAACGGCCTCAGGTGCTAGCCTTTGATGTGCGGGCAGGCACGACCATCGGGGATCTGGCGCCCTACGATGCCTTTGCCATTGGGGGTGGCAACTCAGTACGGGGCTTCTTCGAGGGGGGTGTGGGTTCCGGTCGCAGCTTTGCCACAGCCACAGCCGAATTGCGCTTCCCCATTTTCGACCCGGTGGGGGCGGTGGTCTTCGCCGACTATGGCACGGACTTGGGCAGTGGAGCCGCTGTGGCGGGGAATCCTGCCTTGGTTCGCAACAAGCCCGGCAGTGGCCTAGGACTAGGGGCTGGCATTCGCATTCAGTCGCCCCTGGGGCCGCTGCGGATCGACTACGGGGTCGGGCAAGGGGACGCTGGTCAGGGACAGTTGCATTTTAGTATCGGCGAAAAATTCTAGAAAACTGCTAGAGGCTGCTTCGCTGCCACCTCCGGCCCGAGCCACTTAGGTCGGGACACCAAACCGTTCAAAAGGAACCGGATCCCTGAGCTAGGGCAGCTATGATTTTCTTAACAATTCCTGTCCTCTGCCTTGGTCATCTGCATGAAGCCCACCCTTCCGCTTGCCCTGCTGCTGGGATCCCTAACTGCCTTTCTCGGTTCCAATGCTGTCTCTGCCCAAACCATGCTCTCGGGTACTGTGGAGCGGGTGATCGGGGGGGATGATGTGCTGGTGAATATCAACGGCCAAACTGTACAGGTGGATTTGGTCTACGTGCGTCCGCCGATTGGGTCTTTGGAGGTCGAACGGCAAGCTCGCAACTATTTAGAAGAACTGTTACCTCCAGGGACGCCGGTACAGTTGGATGTGGCTTGGCAGGCTTCTGATGGGCGCTTGTTTGCCTATGTCTACAGCAGCGATGGCTTGGTGAACTTAAAAATGCTGGCAGCAGGACGTTCGGTGGCTCCTTGGCGGCTGCCCAATCCAGTTTTGCAAACCTGGTACAGCGAAGCGCAAGCTTATGCCCAAGCCAATCAATTGGGAGTATGGCAGGCGGTGGAATCGGCTTCTAGGGCCCAAGCCGCTACCCCTTTGCCCGGTGGGATCCCGCTGTGGGGTGTGGGCGGGGCAGTGGCGGTGGTGTCGCTGGGGGTACTGGCCCAAAAGTTGCGGCGCAAAGGTGCGAGAACCCAACCTCCGAACCGCGACTTGCGGAAGGTACAGGGATCCCTGGTGGAACAGTTGCGGGAGCAAAAACACCTAGAGCGTCAATTGCAAGCCACCAAACAGCAGGCCGATATTTGGTTAGAACGGGCCAAGATGGCTTTGCACAATGAACAGGAGGATCTGGCCCGCCAAGCCCTACTGCGCAAACAAGCGCATCTCAAAGAGGTGGAACGGTTACAACAGGCATTGGATGAGGCAACCGTGCGGGTAGAAAGTACCCGGATTGAGCTGGCCGGATGGGCATCCTTAGGGGAGGGGGAGTAGACGGATAGGCGATGGGTTGTCTGTGATCTGGATCTTCGTTGAGGGTCACCTCTTGCTCTATGACAGGGATATTCATTCATTGCGGAGATCGGCTGTCATGCGTGTTGTTCATTTGCCTGGATTGGGGTTGATCGCCAGTTGCCTGCTATTGGGCCAGTTTGCCGCCTCGGCCCAATCTTTTTACAACCCAATCCCCCTGACCGCTGGAGAAACGGTCGAGTCGGTTCTCTCCTCGGAAGATATTCCGAGTGGCGAGTTGGGCGCTTTTTACCGGGATTACCGCATCACTGTTGCATCAGGATCCTATCTGGCGGTTGAGCTGTCTTCTGAGGATTTCGACACGGTGGTACGGCTAATCGGCTCAGATGGCAGCTTGGTGGCCGAAAACGACGATGCCAACTTTGAAACCACCAACTCGATTTTGGTCAGTCGGGTTGAAGCTGGCCAAGACTACACGATTCGGGTGGGTAGCTTTGGAGAGATCGGCGCGGGCCGCTTTCAACTGAAGGTGATCCCGTTACGCCCGGTGGACTAGCCTAGATGAGGGCTTTGGCTTCCCATTCACTTCCCATTCATTCAGTGATTCCCTGAACCTTCGCTAAGACCCTCCGATGTTGAAGTTGCGCCGCTGGATCCTGCTGGTTTTGGCTGTCTGTCTCTGGATCGGGGGATGCTCTACTTCCCATTCGCAGCCACAGGAGTCGAGTTTGCTCCAAGATCCACCAGCAGTGGCCACGTTTGCAGGGGGATGTTTTTGGTGCATGGAGCCGCCCTTCGATAAGTTGCCAGGGGTTTTACGCACCACCTCCGGCTATATGGGTGGGCATACGGTGGATCCTACCTATTCAGAGGTTTCTGCCGGTAAGACCGGCCATTACGAAGTGGTGCAGGTGGCTTATGACCCTGAGGTGATCACCTATCCGGAGTTGTTGCAGGTGTTTTGGCGCAATGTGGATCCCTTTGATGCCTCTGGGCAATTTTGTGACAAAGGAGATCAATACCGCTCCGCCATTTTTGTAGGCAATGACGCGGAGCGAGAGTGGGCGGAAGCCTCCAAGCTTGAATTGGAAAGCCGCTTTTCACAGCCGATTGCCACAACCATATTGCCGGCAGCCCCCTTTTATCCCGCCGAAGACTACCACCAAGACTATTACCTGAAAAATCCGAATCGCTACCAGTTTTATCGCTATGCCTGCGGGCGGGATCGGCGCTTGGCGGAAGTATGGGGGGAGAAATGACTGGGTTCAGCGTTCACAAGTTGGGAGCCCCCTCTATCACTTGCGTTCCGGGAAAGTAGTGATCCAGGATTTGCTGGGTGCTAAACCCCTGCTGGGCTAGGCCACGGGCTCCCCACTGACACAGTCCTACCCCATGCCCTGCTCCCCGATAGGTGAAGCGGTAGGCAGCAGAGGTGGCGGATCCCTCCAGTTGAAACCGATTGCTGGGCAGGATCCCCCAGCCCAGGGTTTGGCCAAGACGCAGCCAAACCTCCTGACCGGTTAACAGGCGGGATCCGACTCGAATGCGTAGGGGTCGCCCCCAGGGATCCGATTGCAGCACCTGGAGATCGGAACTGCCCAGAGCCTGTTCCAGATCTGTTGCGCTCACCTGAACGGTGTGGGGGCCATAAAAGGGAGAGTCTTGGCACCACTCACAGGCCACTCCTTGCAGGTAAGGGCGGGCGGGTGGGGCAAAAATATCTTGGTTGGCGCTGGTGTGGCCGCCACAGGTGGAGTGGAACAGAGCTGCTATCGGTTCACTTCCGTAGGTGAGAATCTGCCCCTGGGTTTCCCGTACCGCGGCGGTAGTAGAGGCGGTTTCGTAGGTCAGTCCGCCATAAAACTGATCAGCAGTGGAATCTCGCAAGGTATCCGCCGCACGGGCTCCCCCCGTCAACTCCGTTCTTAGGCTGGGCTGTAAGTAGGGAACGGCTAGGGTACGGGCCAGAATGGCTTGGGCTTGCAGAGCAGCGGCTGGCCAATCGGCAGGCATTTCGCCAGGAACCAAGGCCAACAGGTAGTCTTCCAACTGCACCCAGTTGATCAGGTGCAGTCGCTCCGGCCCCTGTGGACGAATTTGCACCCAACCCCGGTAACGCCGTGGCTCCCCAGTGGGGCTGCGTAACTCCCCGCCCTCCAGCCAAAGGGAGCCCTGATAGCGACGCGGCTGCCCCGGCCCGCTCAAAAAAAGCTGCTGGTGATGGACATGGATCCGCCAGCTACCGCTGGGAAAAGGTTGCCGCTCCAAGTGAAAGGGGCCGGTCACTTCCAAATGGGTCAGGGGATCCCCCAAACGGCTAAACAGCTCCACCGGTAACCAACCCAGAGACGGCTGAGCTTGAACGGAGCAGCGAGAAGTAATCCACAGGGATCCCAGTAAACCCACCCCAAACTGTCGTCGACGCATCGGCAGGGATCCCCCATACTCCTAACTTCTGCCTACAACCTATAAAGGGTACAGGAATAATAAGGGGAGGCAAGGTCGGGCGATGTTAAGGCATTGGCTGGGGGAGTTGTACCTGAAGCGGGATCCCAGTCGGACTGGGGCTGCTACATCCAAGGCAACTGATTACGAAGAACCTGACGACTCCCCGCGCATAGAATGCGGGGGGTTCTTTAGCGCAAGGGGCTGTTAACGAGGTTGGATCCGTCGCCCAGGCTGAACTTGATCGGAAGGGTAAAGAATCACTGTCTCACCAGGTTCCAAGCCCGACACCACTTCAGCTAGGGTGGTGCTGCGATGGCCTAAGGCAACCTGCCGTTGTTGGGCGAGTCCTGCCTCCGCCACGTAGACACACCACGCTTCCTGGCAGCGGAACAGGGCGCTCAGGGGTAATTTCAAAGCCTCCTCGTTTTGCCAGATGATGACCTCAGCCTCAATGCGATAACCATCCCCTAAGCGAGCCGGGGGCTCCTCCAAATCAGCGATGATGTTAACCCGTTGTTCTTCGACTCCCAGAGCCGATACTTTGGTGAAAGCTGCGGGTTCAATGGTGCGCACGCTGCCTTGCAGCACCTCCGCTCCGCCCCACTGCCGAATCCGCACGGGATCCCCAGGTTGAATCCTGACCGCATCGCTGGAGAGCACGTCAATTTCCAGCTCCAACTGACCGGGATCCCCTACCTCCACCAAGACGGTACCCGCGGGGACAAACCGGGCGCTCTCCTGATGAACCCGTAAAACCTGCCCCGCACCTGGGGAGGTGATGGTGGTGCGCTGCGCCGAGTCTGAGAGGCTGGCCAGCTCAGCTTCTAGACTGCGAATCTGGGCATCGTAAACCTGCAGCAGGTAGTCGGGATCCCGTTGCTCCGCTTGCAGCACCTGCAACCCCTGTTGTGCTGCGACAATGGCTGCTTGGGCCTGCTCCACCTCTTGTTGACGAGCAAAGAGGGTTTGGCGACGGCTGGTTTCCATCAATTCTGCTTCTTCCAGGGCCTGACGGGAGATGACCCCTTGACTAAAAAGACCTTCGACTCGCTGCCGTTCTCGCTGCGCCTGTTCGAAACTGGCCTGGGTCTCCTGTTGCTGGGCGAGGGCCTGTTGATGACGGGCTTGGACCGCAGTAATGTTGGCTTCTGCCTGCACCAGCGATGCGGCTTTGGGCCGTTGGGTGTCCACCCCCCGTTTTTCCGCTTCAAGCCGCTGGATCTGGGCCTGAATCGCCTGTACTTGGGAAGCTAAGGGCAAGGGATCCATACGGGCAATAACATCCCCTGCTGCTACGGGATCCCCGACTCGTACCGGGATCCGCTCCAGCCGCCCATCTACCGGGGCCGCGATCTCAAACCGTTCCCGCAGGCGGGTTTTGCCTTCTGCTTCAACGGTGACCTGCAACAGACCCCGCTCCACTACTGCCATGTCTACCGGCACAGGGGACGGCCAAAACGCCCAACCCACCAGAACCACAAAACCCACCCCTCCCAAGGCATAAGCGGCAGGTTTCCAAGAGCGTTTGCGCTTCAAGGACGGTGGGAGTGAGGATTGCTCCGTTTGAGGCTTTGGGGTTGACTGGGATTCGGCGGTAGCAGGGTGAGGATCCCTGGTGTGGGTTGAACCCGTTTGGGTTGGGCGGGCGTGTTCGGTTGCGAGCTGCCTTTCATCGTTTTTCATAACCACACCTTACATAGCCACACGGTGAGTGAACGTCCTCGCGTGTTTTCTCTCTTGGCAAAGCGGATAGCGTCCGGCTTTGCGTGGTGCAAAGTAATGATTTAGCTATCCTTGTCTACCCTAGCCCTGCTTTCATTACCGACGAGATAGCCAGGCCTATTCAGCAATAAAAGGCAATAAAGGCAATAGTGTTGCATCTTGGCTTTACTTGAGCAGGAGAGCTTGAGTTAAGGGATCCCCTTAAGACAGCGCATCCGCATCTAGGGGGTGTAACTGCGGCGTACCATGCTCTCTGGCAGGGGATAGACCTGAGGTCATTAACATCCTCCCCACCTTAAAGGGTGGAGATTTCTATCTAGAGGGCCAGACATAACTGGCCCTTGTTTAGGCGGGTTGACGCTTCACGGGATGTTGCGGGCAAGCCAGTCTTACACCTCCGCGTCCGTTTAGAGTTTCGTTCCTGCCGACTAGCTAAGCTGGGGAGCCCAGTCGTTCTACCCACTTGCGGGGTGGGGCGGCCCGTCGGATCTCCCGCCAAATCGCGGTGGCGGCCAGGGTGCCATCGGCAACAGCAATCGACACCTGGTTCAAGCCTTGCTTCAGATCCCCCAGGGCAAAAAGGCGCGGATGGGAGGTGCGGCACCACTCATCGGTGAGCAGGTTCTCCCCCTGCCAATTTAAGTCCGGGATCCCTTTTAGATAGGCATTGTGATACCGGGATCCCATGGCCACAAGGCCGGTGGTGGCTTCAATGTGGGTGCCATCTTCCAGTTCTACGCCGCTGAGTTGATGGTTTTCTCCGCAAAAGCGTCGAATCGGGGCTTCGTAGAGGGGGTAGCCATGCTCAGCTAGTTTTTCCCGCATGGCTGGGCCAACCGAACACAACCCGTGGGTCAACACTGAAATATAAGGGGTGAACCAATTTAACACGAAAGCTGTGTTGATTTGAGATTCAGAATTAACAATTAGCACGGCCTTCTGATCGCGCATTTCATAACCATCGCAGATCAAACACACATGCAAAGAATAGCCTGCATAGTCATAAACATTTTGCATATCTGGCAGTTGCGGCAGATGATCGATGATACCGGTGGCCGCAATCAGATATTTGCTGTGAAAAATCGGGTAGAGACTATTGGCTTTGCCTACTTTTACCTTGACAGCGAAGAGATCCCCTTCGTCACGAGCCTCTTCGACAAAGCCGCGCAAATAGTCTACCCCTAAGCTGAGGGCGTGCTCCAGTCCCTGTTGCAACAGGTCTCGCCCTGGCGTTGTTGGGGCCAAGCCCAGATAATTGCGTAAATCCTGCATCCAAAAGGAACGACCTTTGCCCTTTTCCACCACCAAGCAGCTCAACCCGTAACGGGCCAAATAAATCGCCGCCGAGAGGCCACCTGCTCCTCCCCCGGCCACGATCACGTCATAGGTCTTGTTCAGGGCAACTTCTAGATTTTTGCTGCTCAACTTCATGGATCGGATCCCCTTGCAATGTTTCTGTGATAACCCTTGGAGAGCCTCTCGAGATGAAGAGAGTCTTAAGAAAAGCTGTGTATGGCCTGAGTCCAAGGGGAAAGGGCAATCGCTTAAAATGGAGCTTGGACTCCAGATAAGGAGAAGACCTCTATGCCAGGTATCTTGGCGGCCATTGCCCTGATCTTTCTCGGCTACCTGTTCAACTCGGTCAAAATTATCAATCAGGGTTACGAGGCGCTGGTGGAGCGACTGGGTAAGTTTCACCGCAAACTGACCCCCGGTTTGCACTTCATTTTGCCCCCCATCGACAGCATTGTGTACCGGGAAACCATCCGTGAGAAGGTGTTGGATGTGCCGCCGCAGCAGTGCATCACCAGCGACAACGTCTCTTTGATGGCCGATGCCGTGGTTTATTGGCGGATTACCGATATGATCAAAGCCCGCTACGCAGTGGAGGATGTGCAACGGGCCTTGATCAACCTGGTGTTGACGGCGTTGCGCTCCGAAATTGGCCGCATGGTGTTGGATCAAACCTTTTCTTCACGGGCCGAGATTAACGCCCGCCTGTTAACCGAACTGGATGAGGCCACGGATCCCTGGGGGATCAAGGTAACGCGGGTGGAGGTGAAAGACATTCAACCCTCCAAGACCGTCCAAGACTCGATGGAAAAGCAGATGGCGGCGGAACGAGAAAAGCGGGCAGCCATCCTCAAGTCGGAAGGGGAACAGCAGGCCAGTATCAATCAAGCCACAGGGGCCGCCAAAGCACAACTGCTGCGGGCAGAAGCAGACAAACGAGAACGGCTGTTGCTGGCGGAAGGGACTGCAGAAGCCCTGAAAACCATTGCCGCTACCTTGCAAGCGGAGCCCCAGGCGAGCAATGCGTTGCAATACCTGATGGCGCAAAACTACATCGATATGGGGTTGAAGGTGGGCAATAGCCCCAGCTCCAAGGTGATCTTTATGGATCCCAACTCGATCCCGGGCACATTGCAGGGATTGCTTTCCATGGTGAATGTGTCGGAAGCTTCGGGATCCACCCCTCGTACCCTCCCTCAGCAGCGGTTCCCTCTGCGCACCCCCACCTCTTTTCCGGCTGAGGCAGATTTTCCTCGCCATGAGTAGTGTTTCTGGAACTGCGCTTGAGCACTATGCCCAATAAGATGCCGGATCCCAACTCCGACTGGTTGCTGGTGGGACGGGTGGTGGCGGCCCATGGCTTGCAGGGGTGGCTACGAGTGAAATGTCTATCGGATTTTCCGGAGCGCCTGACGGAGCCGGGGCAGCGCTGGCTACAGCGGGATACGGATCCTGAACCGCTATTGTATCCCTTGATTCAGGGGCAGTTTTTCCCGGCCAAGGGGTTGTACTTGGTGCAGTTACAGGGGATCCCCGATCGCACGGCAGCAGAAGCCTGGTTAGGGGCAAGGGTGCTGGTACCCGCTTCCGACAGGGTGCCCCTGGAGGTTGATGAGTACTACTACCGGGACTTAATCGGGTTGGCGGTGTACCACGAGGGCCAATGGCTGGGGCAGGTCTCGGGGATTTGGGCTGCCGGACAGGATGTCCTAGAAGTCACGACTGCTAGAGGACAACAGGTGCTGATCCCGTTTGTCAAGGCTTTTGTACCCGTTGTGGATTTGGAACAAGGGCAGGTGCACATACAACCGCCACCTGGATTGTTGGAGAGCTTTCTGGGCTAGGGGGCAGATTTGCAGTGCTCCCTACATTCTCTTCAAAACTACATCCCATTTCGAAGTTTGCCCTCAGAGGGGGCTAGGTGCCTGTTCTAGCCTTTTGTGCTATTATGGGAATGAATTTTGGCATCAAGCTCATACCTGGCCTTCAAGGTCAATTTTCCTGGAATTCTGTTGACCCTGGCCTGGATCTTTAGCCTGGATTGGAGTTGCGAATGGCAGAGAATTATGGTGCAGAGCAGATCCAAGTGTTAGAAGGCTTGGAAGCTGTGCGCAAGCGGCCTGGTATGTATATCGGTTCCACTGGGCCGAAAGGATTGCACCACTTAGTCTACGAGGTGGTGGATAACTCCGTTGATGAGGCACTAGCGGGCTACTGTGATGACATTCAGATCAGCCTGCACCCAGATGGCTCCGTCTCGGTTTTGGACAATGGCCGCGGCATCCCGGTGGATATTCATCCCAAGACTGGACAATCGGCCCTGATCACCGTGCTGACGGTGCTGCACGCAGGCGGCAAGTTCGGCGGTGGCGGCTACAAGGTTTCCGGGGGGCTGCACGGGGTAGGGGTATCGGTGGTCAATGCCCTCTCAGAATGGGTGGAGGTGACGGTTTGGCGGGAGGGTAAAGTCCACTTCCAGCGTTTCGAGCGGGGGGCGGTGGTGGGATCCCTGAAATCGGAACCGCAACCGCAGGGATCCAATCAACGGGGTACACGGGTACAGTTTATGCCCGACGGGCAGGTGTTTCCGGAGCGGGAGTTCGACTATGGGCTGTTGGCGGCTCGCTTCCGGGAACTGGCCTATCTAAATGCTGGGTTGAAGATTACCTTTAGCGATTTACGTCGGGATCCGGTTCACAGCGAAACCTATCAATATGCCGGTGGTATCAAAGAGTATGTGGCCTTTATTAACCACGAGAAAACCCCGATTCATTCCGACATTATCTCCGTGCAGGGGGAACGGGATGGGGTACAGGTGGAAGTGGCGATGCAATGGTGTTCGGATGTCTACACCGACACCTTGATTGGCTTTGCCAACAACATTCGCACCAACGAAGGCGGTACCCATCTGGAGGGGTTAAAAACCTGCCTCACCCTCACCATCAACAATCAGGCCCGCAAACTGAATAAGCTGAAAGATTCTGACAACAACCTGGCCGGCGAAAATGTGCGGGAGGGGTTGACAGCGATTGTCTCGGTTAAGGTGCCTAACCCTGAGTTTGAAGGACAAACCAAAACCAAGCTGGGTAATACGGAAGTTCGAGGCATTGTCCAGACGATAGTTTCCGAGGCTCTGACGGAGTTTTTAGAGTTTAACCCCAACATTGCCAAGGGCATTGTCGATAAAGCCATTCAATCTTTTAATGCTGCCGAAGCAGCTCGTCGCGCCCGTGATTTGGTGCGGCGCAAGTCTGCCCTAGAGTCCTCCACTTTGCCTGGAAAACTGGCCGATTGTAGCTCCCGAGATCCAGCAGAATCGGAAGTCTATTTGGTGGAAGGCGACTCTGCCGGCGGGAGCGCCAAACAAGGACGGGATCGACAATTTCAGGCTATTTTGCCTTTGCGAGGAAAGATTCTAAATATTGAGAAGGCGGATCCTTCTAAGATCTATAAGAATGCCGAAATTCAAGCCATGATCACGGCACTGGGTTTGGGGGTGAAAGGAGATGAATTCGATCCCTCACAATTACGCTATCATCGCATCATTTTAATGAGTGTCGCTGGAGATGAATTCACCTTAGTCAATCACTCCAGTGGTCAGAGTGAGTTCGTGAAGATAGGGTCTTTTATCGATGACTGTGTGGAAGGGCGTCGAGATTACTCTCAATACCAAGTTCTGACTTTTGATCCAAAACAGTACACAACTCGGTTTCGCCCCCTGAAGGCAGTTATTCGCCACAAACATACCGGCCCTCTCTATCACCTCACTACTCGCTATAACCGATCTGTTAAAGTGACGGGATCCCATAGCATTTTTATCTATGAAAATAACCAAGTCATCCTCAAGCGGGGGGATCAAGTGCAACCTGGGGATTGGTTGGTAGCCAGTCGCCGCTTACCCCGACCTGCCCAAGCTCCGGAGCAGATTGATCTGTTACAAACCCTTTGCCAAGCCGGACTGACCCATGCTCTCTACATCCAGGGAGAAGATGTCCGCCGGGTGGCCCAAGCGCGAGTGTTGGCCAAAGTAACCACCCCAGACCAGTGGCAAGAAAGCCGTGTGCAACTGACCCCCCAAGATTGGCAACGTCTTATGGCCCATCGTCAGGCTCAGGGGATTAGCCAAAAGCATGTGGCAGCTCAGGTGGGGGTCAAGCAGCCAATCACCATCAGCCAATGGGAGCGAGGCCAGTATCGACCGATAGAATCTCATTTCTGGAATTATCTGGAAGCCATTGGATGGGATCCCGGTCAGCTGGATTTTGAACGCCTCCCTTCCAAACTAGAGCGATTCTCAGCGGGTACGGCAGACAGCCTCAACGACCGTTGGCGCGAACTCAGTGATTACAAACCCTTGGATGGTTTTACTCCATCCGAGCTAGCTCAACTGGGATCCGAGATTCAATTGGTGCCGCAGGCCCATGTCGAGTCTGCTTTCGGTCGCTACCTATCTATTACTCCTGAATTGGTGAGATTGCTTGGTTGGTTTTTGGCTGAAGGTACCCTGAGTCAACACCAGATCAGCTTTAACTTAGGCACAAAAGATGAGATCTTCATTCCAGAATTAACCAAGGCTGTTGAACAGGTCTTTGGGCAGACTCCTCGTTTGTATCGGGATCCCGATAGCCAGGGCATTAAACTCTATTTTCACAGCGTTCTGGCTGCACGTTTGTTACGGGCTTGGAAGTTGGATCGTCCTGCTCACCAAAAAGGGATCCCGAACTTGATCTTTAGCTTGCCAGAACCTTTGCAGATGGTTTTTCTAGAAGGCTATTTGTTGGGAGATGGCACCGTTTCTCGGCAAGGTTTCTCCTTTACCACCAGTTCTGTCCTTCTGAAAGAAGGGCTCCTCTATCTGTTGGGACAACTCGGCCTAGTGGCGACTGTCTCTAGCCTACCTGCCAAACAAAATGACAAAATTCACACTCGGCACCCCTACTACATCATCAGTGTCAGTGGGAAAGATCAACTGCAACGCTGTCAATCTCTATGGCAGCGACATGCCAATGCCGAAAAGCTACAAGCTCATCTTCTCAAACCAGCTCGAAAAGCTGCTGACTGGAAAGTGATCAGTGAAGACCTGATCGCCTTGCGGGTAAAATCCTCTCAGCAGGTGGAATGGCAGGATGAGTTCGTTTACGATTTCTCGGTGGCAGAAGACGAAAATTTCATCTGTGGCACGGGGGGTATCTGCTGTCACAATACAGATGCTGATGTAGATGGCAGCCACATCCGCACCCTATTGTTAACCTTTTTCTATCGTTACCAAAAAGCATTGTTGGAACAAGGCTATGTGTACATTGCCTGTCCGCCCCTCTACAAAATTGAGTGGGGTCGCAACAATGTCCGCTACTGCTACAGCGATGCGGAAAAGGATCAGATTGTTAGGGGTTTGCCCGCCAACACCAAATACAACATTCAACGGTTCAAAGGCTTGGGGGAAATGATGCCCCAACAACTTTGGGATACTACCATGAACCCGGAAACCCGCACCCTCAAGCAAATCACCATTGAAGATGCTGTAGAGGCGGATCGCATTTTCACCATTTTGATGGGGGATGCGGTGGGTCCACGGCGGGAGTTCATTGAAACCCACAGTGCCCACCTGGATCTGGCGGCGCTGGATATTTAATGAATACCCCCACCCATTTCATCTTGACGGCAGCTTTGGGGCGGCCCCTCCAGCAACAGGGGATCCACCCACTGCGGTTCGCTTGGTGGTGGGGATCCATTGCCCCTGATATTCCTCTGTATCTGCTGACGTTGGGGGGTTGGGTCTACTACTGCCTGTTCTTGGGTTGGGATCCATCCGATGCCTTTCGCTACATGTTTCGGGAGTTGTTTTTTCACAACCCTTTTTGGATTGCCAGCCATAATGTCCTCCATTCTCCGACTGTGCTGGTGCTGGGCTTGGGTGGGGCTGTGTTCTGGAAGGGATCCCCGTGGCTGCGCTGGTTTTTATCTGCTTGTCTGCTGCATACGCTGGTGGATATCCCTGTCCATGTCACGGATGGGCCCTTGGTGTTTTTCCCCTTCCATTGGAGCTACCGCTGGCGTGGCCCGGTGAGCTACTGGGATCCCCGCTATGGAGGGGACTGGTTTTTCTGGATAGAAGTGGTGCTGAATGGGCTGTTGTGGCTCTACTGGATGGGGCCAAGATTGCGACGGAACTGGCGACCCCCCGATTGACTGGAGATCCTGGACGGGGGGTGACTTCAGCGGGGGCAGCAGCAGTGGTGGTGGTGCCGGGGGCAGTTGGTAGTTGCTGGTTTGACCTATAGAGATTCTCCTATCTTTCTCCAAAGCGGTTAGCCCTTCTCCTAAATCCGCCGGGACAGTACAGTGGTAAAGGGAAATCGCAAGGATGGACAGCCAATGACCCTTGGAGAAGGCGTACAACTGGTCACGTTTGTCGTGCTATCGCTGATGGCGATCGGGTTTGCTCTAGGAGTGGTTTGGGCCCCCAGTATCGTCTACTCCGGTTTCTTGCTCGGCGGAGTTTTCTTGAGCATGGCGGGGTTGTACCTTCTCCTCAATGCCGATTTTGTTGCGGCAGCGCAGGTACTCATTTATGTCGGTGCCGTGAACGTGTTGATCCTGTTCGCCATCATGTTGGTGAATCGGCGCTACAATTTTGCCCCCCTCAAGCTCGGCTGGCTCCGCAATGGCGTGACGGCAGTGGTGTGTCTGGGGCTGTTTGCCCTTTTGGCGGCCATGGCCTTTGATACGCCCTGGGAATTGCAACCGATCCAACCCTTAAGCAGTGTGTTGGTCATGGGTGGGCACTTCTTCAGTGATTATCTACTGCCTTTCGAGCTGGCCTCGGTGTTGCTGTTGATGGCGTTGATCGGGGCGATTGTGCTGGCACGTCGAGAATTTGCCGCCCCTCAAGCGGGAGAAGGGGATCTGAGTTTGCTCGAGCGGGCACGGCCTCAGTTCGAATCCGCTACAGAGACCGAAGCGGAATTGGTGAGCACTCGTTAGGGGCAGGGTGCCCTCAGGGATCCCTTTCTCAGCCCAGATGTTTTCTTGAATCCATGTACTGCCTTTGAGGAGCCTGTCGATGTTGCAACTACAGTTTTTCCTGTTGGTGGCGGCCATTCTTTTCTGTATCGGCATTTATGGGTTGATCGTCAGCCGCAATGCGATTCGGGTGCTAATGTCGATTGAGTTGATGTTGAATGCTGTAAACCTGAATTTTATTGCTTTTTCCAACTTTCTGGATTCGGGCATGATTCGCGGCCAAGTCTTTTCCGTGTTTGTGATTACGGTGGCGGCTGCAGAAGCGGCAGTGGGTTTGGCCATTGTCTTGGGGATCTATCGCAATCGTGCCACCATTGATATGGAGAGCTTCAACCTGCTCAAGTGGTAGCCTGGGCTCCTGTCAACTTCTTGCCAGTACCCTATCGGCCAAAGACCCGCTTCACCTCAGGCCGCAACAGCACATAGATAATGATGCCGCTGATGAGGATGCTCCCTAGAGACAGGCCGCTCCCTTCGCCTGCCAACAACTGAAGCAATCCAAACCCCAAACCCAGCGCCTGCATCACCAGGGATCCGAGCCATCCCCAACCCCTGAGTTGCAACAAACCAACCGAAAAGACAATTCCGAGGAAGCCGTAAGCCAGGCTGAGCAGAAAAATAAAAGCAACCAAACTACCCAGCACTATCCCGAAAAGAGTATCTCCACCGGAGGCGGCCAGCCCCCCCACCACAGCACCGGCCATCACCCCGATCAAACTGACCAAGAGGGTTAGCCCAGCAAACAGCACTTGCATCAGTGCGATGAGGGTGACGCTGGCGGGTCGTTCCATGGTTTTGGGTTAGTTGACACTCCCCCGGTTAGAAACCGGGGGATTCTCCCTTCTAGCTCCCCACAGCTTGAAGCTGTGAGGGATTCATGGAGTTCAGGGGATTGCCAAATACCCCATCCCCTGAGCCGACCCTACCTATTACGGGCAGGGCTTCTTTTAGACTCAAGGGACACGAAAAGCCGTCCCACTGGGCTAGGTTCATGACGCTCCGCGTCTTGCGTAGCAAGATTGCGGCATTCCAGTCTGCATCACAGCAATACCCGTCCTGCCCGGTGAACAAATGCCCACTCCTTTTCCCAATCAATCCTGTCCTGTGGTCGGTTTTGGATGTGTAGGCAGCAGGACGTTTATGCAGCGTCCTACCCGCCATTTCCAGCTTGTAGGCAACCTTCCACTCCAGGTCGTAGTACGACCAGGTATGGCGCGATTTCCCGGCATCCGAACGCGCCTTCTGGCTCTGTCTGGATTGGCGAATACCCGAGAGGTCTTCCATCCACACATCTGCATTTACCGCCTTGGCAAACCGCACAATGCGGCGGCTAACGGTGTGGTTGACTGCCCTCATCCAACGGGCTTCTTTGCGCTCCAGTCGCTTGAGTGCTCGGTATTTACCCGCCTGTTGCAACTGGGCACGACGCTTCTGGAAACGACGACGACGATAGGCTACCTCTCCACCCCCAAAAAACACCGCCCGACCCCAACGGGTGGCCGCCACTGCCAAACGGTTCTGCCCCCGGTCAACACCTAACCGCTCCGTACTCTTCACTTCGGGAACTTCCCAAGTGATAGATACAACCGCGTACCAACAGCCCCGTAGCTTCATGAGTTTCAAGGTTCCCCGTTCACAATCCTGTTCGGCCAGGATGCGCTCAAGACGCTCGGCATAGTAGGAACTGCTAACCTCAAGGGGAACCCGCTTGTCACCCTGAATTGTGGGAAAACTCACCGAGTAGGTGCTACCTACTTTGTGCAGCTTCCAGTTTTGGTTGTTGACCTCTGGCCAGAACACTTTGAAGTGCTTGACCCGCTGGCCGGCTTTCCCCTTCAGGACACGAATCACCTGGTTGGAGAGGGCCGACTTGAGTGGTGTCACCACTTTGGCGGTTGTTAATGCTTTTCGTTCCTTCGGACTGATGCGGAGCAGTTCGTTTGCCAGTTCGGTTGTCGCACAAACCGTCTGGTTAAACATCTCTGCTTTGACCGCATTGAGGTCAAGAAACTTGAGCTTGAGTGTGGTGGTGACCCGTTTCATGGGGACTATTGTATGTACTATTTCTGTTGCTGAATAAATTCAGCCTGTGCGCTTATATCCCCCGGTTAGAAACCGGGGGCTTTACGCTGCTTTTCGTAAAGGCCAAGATGCCGGAATAAGCCAAAGCTCCCAAAACCGGTAGAAAGATCAGTAGCCCTGACCAGCGGGATTTGTTCAGGCGGGGGGGAATGGCAAAGATCAAATTGACCAAAGGGATGAAAAAGAGGATCACCCACCAACCCGGCTTATCAGCAGCTCGGCACATCACCCAGATATTGGCGATCGGGATCCAGGCTAACCAAGCGTTCGGCACACTCAATTTTTGCCCAATCACCATCAAGGTGTAACTAAAAAAGACATAAAAGGCGATCGAAATCAGCCCTGATAACGATTCATCCATGAGTCTTGATCTCCCGCAAGTTTATTGGAACAGTGAGGAATTTTCCATTAATTCCACTTCCTCGAAGAGAAGCGAGCCTAGGGATACCCTTTCTCAGAGATCTTCCAGAACAAACCAACTCTAGGGGTGTGGATCCCACCCCCAAACGAAACTAAAAGGGATCCCTTTGCCCAGAGAGACTTCATTAAAATTACGGAATGGCTTCTAGAAACCGGCTCAGGCACGGGGGGGCAAGGGAGGTAGATTCACCCCCGGCACCAAAGAGTCCAACAGACCACTACAGGCATCCCAGAGCAGCTCAA
Source organism: Thermostichus vulcanus str. 'Rupite' (assembly GCF_022848905.1). Lineage (NCBI taxonomy): Bacteria > Bacillati > Cyanobacteriota > Cyanophyceae > Thermostichales > Thermostichaceae > Thermostichus > Thermostichus vulcanus. Next base: position 14,424 of record NZ_JAFIRA010000040.1, on the reverse strand, counting down.
TCACGTAGTGAAATCCCGCCTCGCCCCCGTAGTAGGGATCCGGAACCTCTGCGTCAGGATGAGAACGACAATAACTGCACATCAAGCGCACCTTCTCAGCATATTTTCCCTGCGGATCGAGGCTGAGAATATCGCGGTAGTTTTGCCGATCCATGGCCAGGATCAAATCGAACTCCTGCAAGTCCGTCGGACGAATTTGGCGGGCTTCCCCCCGCAGCTCAAGCCCATAGCGTTGGGCTGCTTGGCGCATGCGTCGATCCGGGGGGCTGCCGACATGGTAGGCGGCAGTCCCGGCGGAGTCACAGAGAATTTCCTCCGGGATCCCGCTGCTGCGCAGGAGGTGATCGGTGATGCCTTCGGCTGTAGGGGAGCGACAGATGTTGCCCAGACAGACGAACAGTAGCTTCTGGCTCATGCAACCTCCCAAGCAGCAAAAAATCCCTTCTTACCTTACCAGCCTTCTTCCCCAAGGCAGATGAACAACCCATGGGTGGATCCCTGGCCAAAATGGAGCTAGTTTTGCTGGTTTACTGCCCATGCCCGATTCCACCCCCTACCCACACCCCCAGGATGTGGCCAATCTAATTCTCTACGTGCAAACGGAGCTGGCCCTGTTTGAGCAAGTTGCGGCTCAAGAAGGGATCCCGCCTGCAACCTTGCGACCGATCCAGCGTTCTCAGGAGGCGCTGCGCCGTGCGGTGGATCAACTGGAGCTGCGGGATTGGTATCGCGAGCTCACCCATGGCTTTCGGGATCAGCTGGGGCGCCTAGAAGAATGGCTGTAGGGACGCCGGGCTTTTGAGAGGAGAACCCTTGCAATGCCAGAATAACCACAGCCTTCCCTGTCTCAGCCCTTCATGTTTCGAGTCCAGAACCTTTCCTACCATCCAGCAGCCGCTTCTCAACCGATTTTGAAGGATCTCTCTTTCCAATTGGGCTTGAACCAGTTGGGCTTAATCGTCGGCAAAAGTGGGGCAGGCAAAAGCACCTTGCTGGAAGTTTTGGCGGGATTGGCTCGACCGACACAGGGACAGATCAGCTGGGAAGGGGTGACTCTGTTGCCCACCCAGTTGCGAGGCATGGCCGGGTTGGTGTTTCAGTTCCCGGAGCGGCACTTTTGTGGCCTCACGCTCTTGGATGAAATGCGCTTTGGCCACCCCGAGCTGCGGGAAAAAGAGATTGAAAATGTCCTCAAGCAGGTGGGGTTGGAAGGGATCCCATTGCGCAGTTCCCCCAACCATTTGAGTGGCGGGCAACAGCGGCGGCTGGCGCTGGCGGTGCAGCTGATTCGTGGCCCCTTTTTGTTGCTGCTGGACGAACCGACGGCAGGGTTGGATTGGTCAGTACGGCGGCAGTTGATTGAGTTGTTGGCACGGCTGAAATCGACGTGGACGGTACTGGTGGTTTCCCACGACCCGGAGGAATTGGCCCAGATAGCCGATGTACAGTGGACGTTACAGGCGGGATCCCTGCTGTCTGTGCCTGCGGATGTGGTGGCTCATCGATAGCTTATGGGGCTTCTGGTTGGGTTTCTGGGTCAAAGAGCTAGAGGTAACGACGGGGATCGACCGGTTGACCGTTAACCCGCACCTCAAAGTGGACGTGGGGCCCGGTGGAAAGCCCCGTCGAGCCTGCGGCCGCAATGGTTTGCCCTCGCTGCACCGATTGACCGACACCGACAGCAACACGGCTGTTGTGGGCGTAGAGGGTGGTAATACCGCCGCCGTGATTGATGATCACAGTATTGCCGTAGCCACCGTACCAGCCGGCATAAATGACCGTACCCCGATCTGCCGCCCGCACAGGTGTTCCGGTCGGCACGCCAAAGTCAATGCCCGCATGGAAGCGACGGGTACGATAAATGGGGTGAACCCGCCAGCCAAACGGACTGGTAATCGGGCCATTCGCCGGCGCGATCAACCGGCCTGTCCCTTGAACGGGATCCCCGCCGCCCCGCTGTTGCGCTTGTTGGGCGATCAGCTGCTGGATCAAACCCGTGAGCTGTTGTGAATCGGCTTCCAGCCGTCGTTGTGCGGCCTCAAAAGCAGCTCGCTCATTGGCCAAGCGCCCGACCAATTGTTCTTGGGTAGCAGCCTGCTGCTGCAGTTGGTTTTTCTGGGCCGCCAGCTCCTGTAGAATCAAAGAAATCTCGTTGCGCTGTACCTCTAGGGCAATGCGTTGTTGATCCACCTCGGTGGCAGTGGCTTGAAGCTCTTGGATCAATTGTCGATCCGCTTCGATCAACAGTTGCAGTTGGTGACGGCGGTCAAAAAACTCGTTCAAATCGCGGCTACTCAGTAACAAAGCCCACCAATGCTCTGCCCCCTGTCGCTGCATGTAACGCAACCGGGCAGCTGTACCTTGTTGTTGCCGTCGCAGGCGATCCTCCAAATCCTCTAGATCCTTTTGGGCCTGCTCCAGTGCTTTCTGGGCCTGTTCCAGGCGATACTGGTTATCCCGAAGGCTAGATTCTGTTTGTTGGATGTTTTGCTGCAGGGATCCCATGCGGCGACGGGCTTCCTGTTCCGCTTGGCGCAGTTCCTCTAAGCGGCGTTGGTTGCCTTGAATTTGTTGCTGAATCTGCTGCTGCCGTTGTTGCAGTTGATTGACATTCTGAGCTTGCGATGGAGCCACCACCCACAGCCCTGCCAACAGCAGCAGGGTGAGCAACCCGAACAACATCCACGCCTTTAGGCTGCGTGCCACGCCTTCCAAGCCCGACCTCTCCTCACAACCTCAGGGCTTATCCTACCAAAACTCACCTGAGCTGCCTTCTCCCGATATCGGATTCTGATGTTTGCTTGTTCTGAACCCAGCCTGGACAACCGTTTGGCCCACCCCTGGTTACTGCAGTTGTGGCAGCAACCCTTAATTGGGGTGATTCGTGCCCAAGAGAGCTTGACCCAAGCCACCCAACAGGCGACTGTGGCCATCCGAGCCGGGATCCAACACATTGAAATCACCACCCAGGTACCCCAGTACTTGCAGTTGATCACCAGGTTGCGGCAGCAGTATCCCCAGTGCTGGATTGGGGTCGGTACGGTTTTGCATCAACCCATGGCTGAGCAGGCTTGGCGGGCGGGGGCACAGTTTTGTGTCTCTCCCTTTGCCGATGAGCAGATCATCCGTTGGGGACAGGAAGTAGGGTTACCCATCGTCCCGGGGGCTCTCACCCCGACGGAAATTTGGTCCGCTTGGCGGGCGGGGGCAACGGCGGTGAAGGTGTTTCCGGTGGAGAGCTTGGGGGGATCCCGGTACATTCGTCATTTGCGGCAACCGCTGGGATCCCTGCCTTTAATCCCGACAGGAGGGGTAACCCTGGCCAATGGGTTGGAATACCTACAGGCCGGAGCATGGGCTGTGGGCATTGCTGGAGATTTATTCCCACCAGAAGCGTATTTAAATACAGTACCTGACGAGCAAAAGTTGGAGAATCGCATTCGTCAAGCGCTCGCGCCGCTGATACAAATGCGCCAATTCCCGCAGAAATCTGGCCTAATCTGACCCAGCCACTAGAATAGGGGGCGTATCGGTGTGGAGTGAGGCTTACATGGATGGATTCCTGGATCTGTACCTACAGTTCAACATCCCAAGTCCAATCGAAGAAGCCACCTGGCATGATTGGTTTGAGATTTGGTTGCGGGAGCTAGGGGTGAAAACCCCATGTGAACTGAGCCTTTGCCTCACCTCCGATGATCACATCCGCGAGCTCAACCGGGAGTTTCGCCAAATCGATGAGCCCACCGATGTGTTGGCCTTTGCTGCCCAAGAAATGCTTGCTCCCGTCGGGATCCGTGAAGTGTCGGGAGTACGGCTGCTGGGGGATATCGTGATTTCGGTACAGACGGCCCGTCTGCAGGCCAAGGCTCAGGGGCACCGTCTCTCGGATGAGCTGGCTTGGTTGGCCACCCACGGGTTGCTTCACCTACTGGGGTGGGATCACCCGGATGAACTCTCCCTACAGCGGATGTTGCAGCAACAACGGCAATTGCTGTCGGCAATCCAATTAGGCTCGGAGGTAACCCATGGCCAGTAGCTCTAGCCGTTCTCTACAGCGTCTGCAGGTGGAGCGCTCTCGACTGGTGGCTTTTCGGCGGCGCGGAGTTCACCTCAATTCGGCTGTTGTGGCTCCCGATCCTTCAACTGATTCATCTGCAACAGATACCCTGGGAGATGTTCAGAGGGATCCCTCCCCAAAGGCTGTGGATCCCTGGCAACGACCTCCCTCCTGGCGGGTGGCGACGAACCTGGGCAAAAGCTTTTACTATGCGGGCAAAGGCTTGCTATACGCTATGTGCACCCAACGGAACTTCCGCATTCATATGGCGGTGGCGGCAGTAGCTTTTGCGCTGGGCTTTGGCTTGAGGCTAAGTGCCGTGGAGATGGCCCTGATCAGTTTGGCGACAGGATTGGTCATGGCTTTGGAGTTGGTGAATACTGCCCTGGAAGCAGTGGTGGATCTAACGTTGGGCAACAAATACCATCTCCTGGCGGCGATCGCCAAAGATTGTGCGGCAGGAGCAGTCCTGATTGCAGCAGTAGTAGCCTTGCTGGTGGCGGCTTGGCTGTTTCTGCCTCCCCTACTACTGCTGCTGCAGAATGGCTCGGGGGCAGTAAAGTAACCTTATCTCCCTCCTCCTACCCCTCAAGATTTCACGCAAGGGGTCTGTAGAAGAGGAAGTTCAACTCATCTCAGCCCCAGATCTCCAGCACTCCCCTAGCAGTTATCCCGAAGACCCTAGAAAGGCAACCAACTGCTGTCGTGGCTCCTGAAGATCCCAAGTCAAATCCCTCTTGATTTTGTTCACTGGTAGTCCCTCAGTCAGTGGGAGCCTACCACTTCGTCATGAACAATTATCAACAGACATAAAAACACTTGACTTTCACTTATCTGATTTATGAAATTATGTGAAAAATCTGCATGCATCGTGATTCTATTAGGTTATCTAAATCTATCTTAGGCTTTTCCACTTTGACTTAACTATTGACTTAACTATTTTTAGACTATCTTATTGACTGCTGTAGCTCAAGATACAAGACAACCGCTCGATGAGGTTCTTATAATGGCCTTGGCAAGAGTTGAAGTTTATTGAGGCAGTGATTTTTACTCCACTTACGTGATCAAAGGGTTAACTGGTTTGATATATCACTTAAGCACTTAAGTACACTTGTTCAGTAATTCCAAAACAAGGAGAAACTCAATGCCTCGCTTCCACGATCCAACCTATACTTTTTAGGGAAGTGCCATGACCATTGAACCGCTTAAGCTTTTGGAAACATTAGCTCGTCGTGTACAACTGGAGCAAGCTGATAAAGAGGCATTGCAAGGTGCCTCGAATTGGGGGAAACAAATTGCATCCCAAATGGCAGATGTCTTTTACAGCTACCTGGGTAGAGATGAGGAAATGAACCAAATTCTCAATAGTAGCGAAGGGCGGTTGCAGCGCTTACACAAAACATTTGAGGATTGGTTTGTCGAAATGTTTACCGGCATCGACAACTGGGGAAAGATCTATGCTGAGCGGCGCTGGAAAATTGGACTGGTTCATGTGCGCTTAGGCATTAATCCCCAGCATGTTGTTCCGGCTATGTCGGTCGTGATCAAAGCCGTCCGTGAGCGCTTACGACAGGATAGTCAACCAGAAACTTTGGAGAATGCACTGAGCAAAGTTTGCATGATCGACTTGGCTTTTATGGAGCAGGCTTACGTGGAGGTATCTTCTCAGGCAGTTCTACAGGAAACGGGTTGGACACAGGCTCTCTTTCAACGTCTCATTGCTACAGGAGCAGCAGCGATATAGGTAGTGTGATTGTTAGTCACTTTACTTGGCAAGTTCGAAAGTCTAAAAGTTAACAATTTCTAGCATTCCGATGAATCCTCAAAACCTCTAGCTAATCAGGAGAAATAACCATGGCTATCAATCTTGGGAAATTGGAGAGTACTCTACAACAATTTGTTGCCAACACAGCTAGTGTACAGGGGACAGCTCTTGTCTCACCTGATGGCTTGACTCTTGCATCCAGTCTGATGGGAGGAATGGATGAAGAGCGTGTTGCTGCAATGTCTGCGGCAATGCTCTCTTTAAGTGAGCGCATCAGTCGAGAGTTATCTCGCGGCAAAGTGGAGCGTATTTTGGTTGAAGGAGAAGCTGGTCTTGGAATTCTCACTAGCTGTACACAAGAAGCCGTCCTTTTGGTACTTGCTGATAGCTCAGCTAAGCTAGGTCTTTTGAACTTGGAGATTAAAGAGATTGTTAAGGAGCTGTCAAGTTGCTTCAGTAGCAGCTTGAGTACCGCTGCTGTGTAGCACAGGTAGCACAGAAGGAGAAGCAAGCATGGAAATCATGCGGATTGTTATTGCCGGGCCAGTTGGCTCTGGTAAGTCAAGTTTAATTCGGACAATCAGTGAAATTGAACCAGTAGATACTGACAAGCAGGCTACTGATGAGGTGAGTCAATTAAAGAGAACAACCACAGTAGCTATGGATTTTGGACGTCTACAGTTTGGCCCCAATGTAGCATTGCATCTCTATGGAACTCCTGGCCAAGAGCGGTTCAATTTCATGTGGGAAATCCTGATCTCTAAAGCCCATGCATTTATTCTACTGGTAAGCTCCCATCGACCCCAAGACTTTCTGCCGGCGCGTCGAATCCTCGCTTTTATGCGGCGACGCACTCAAGTGCCTATGATCATTGGCTTGAGTCATGTTGATCATCCCAATGCTTGGCCTGTGGGAGAAATTGCTACTGCTTTAGGGTACCTTAGTCCGCATCGACGCCCACCCATGGTACCTGTGAATGCATTGGATAGGGATTCAGCCATTAACCTCATTACTGCTCTCATTCAGACCTATGCAGCGCAGCAGGCAAAGGAGTTGCAGGAAGTCCTGAGTCACTGAAAAACACGGAAGATGGGGAATTTAGATATGAAAATCACAGGTTACCTATCAGAGTTTTCTTTGGGTGAACTTTTCCGCTTCCTCCAAGAAGGACAAAAGTCAGGATGTTTATCTATCCAACCGGTAGGTGAACCAGTGCAATTAAAGGAGGAAGTTGAGAACTTCTACATTTTCCTACAGCATGGCAAGATTGTAGCCGCAGCAAATCGGTTGGATCACCAAGGTTTGAGAACACTGATTGGGCATCGAGGCTGGTTACGAGCTGCTACCATTGAACATTTGTTGAGACTTAGCGCTAACAAAGAACCTCTGGGGCTGTACTTGAAGATCCAAGGAGCATTGACCACAGAACAGCTGAAGCTACTGTTTAAGCAGCAGGTACTAACGCCAATTCCCAAGCTGTTTACTCTAGAGGAAGGTTATTTTACCTTTGATGATGGCTATCCTCCTCCCTATGCTGAGATGACAGGGCTTGTTGCCTCACCCCAGCAGGTGGCGCTGTCGGGCTTACGGCTAGTTAACAGCTGGTCCAACTTGATAGAGAAACTGCCGCTACCCACTTCTACTCTGATGAGTACCATTCGAGGTAACCCTCCCTATCAGTTGACTAGCTTGGAATGGCAGGTGTGGGAATATGCCAACGGCACAACGACGATCAGTGATATTGCCGCGGTTCTGCGTCAGCCCCCGCTGGAGATCCAAAAGGTGGGGTTTTGTCTGATAACTGTGGGCATTGTTGAAGAAGTTTTTACCATCAACGAACGCTACTCAGAACCAGTGCTAGTTCCTGGTGGGGAGTCAGCTGAAGGTGGCCAGTTGAGTCAGTCCTTTCTCAATTCTCTGTTGTCGTTCCTGCAATCCAAAGTTCGGACTTAGGAACTCAAAACCTGACTGATATTGTGGCAAACCCGCGTTCACTTTGGGGGCAAGGGCTTCTTAAGAGATTCCTTAGATGAAGAGGTCAGTTTACCCGAGCTAGGGAACTTCCAGCACCCGCCCACCCTGCCGGTCTAGGTTGAGCAGTTTGGCCTCTGCTTCAATATCCAGTTGCGCCCAGGCACTGACCATGGCGGATCCCACCCGTTCTCGGTCATCGGGAGCACAAAGGGCCAAAAGGGTGGGGCCAGCGCCACTGATCACCACCCCGTAGGCTCCGGCGGCCTGTGCAGCAGCTTGAACGGTTTTGAACCCGGTGATCAATTCCAAACGAGCCGGTTGATGCAGACGATCCTGCAGGGCTACCCTCAGCCAGTCCACACGGCCCAATTGTAAGCTGCGAATCAACAGCCCCAGATGGCTGCTGGAAAACACCGCATCCGCTAGGCTCACCGATTTGGGCAGGATCTCGCGGGCAGCTTGGGTGGACAGCTTAAAGTTGGGCACCACCGCCAAGAGGCCAATGCTCTCGTGCCACTCGATCGGGCAAAACACCCATTGCCCTTGCTGCCCCTGTACGCACAACTGACAACTGCCCTGCAAAGCGGGTACCACATTGTCTGGATGACCCTCGAGGGCGATGGCCAGTTGCAGCAGGGTTTCCGGAGCTAGGTTAAGCCCCCCAATGGCATTGGCCCCTAGTAACCCCCCAACAATAGCGGTGGCAGAGCTGCCCAACCCACGGGAAAGGGGGACATTCAGGGTAATTTCAATTTCTACCCCCGGCACCGGTTTACTCAGCAACTCAAAGGCGCGGCTGAAGGCCCGGTAGACGAGGTTGTCTTTACTCTGGCTGACATGGTCGCCCCCGCGATAGTGAATGCTGAGGCCAGAAGGGATCTCGCGGAATTGGAAGCGATTGTGGAGATCCAAGGCTGCACCGATGCAATCGAAACCTGGCCCCAAATTGGCGGTGGTAGCCGGGACGATCACCTGTACTTGCTCTTTCACCAAAGGGTCAACTCCTTAGAAAACGGCGGGCAACCCAATCGCCCTGGGATCCCTTTCGTCCTGGGGACGACCCGGCAGATCAAGGCAACCTGGCTAGGACGGCCAATAACGCCGAGAGGATCCCGATTAATACCCAAATAAGTTTAGTATCAAAGCGATCAGCTCCGCTGGGGTTGGAGGCATCCGTAGCTTGAGCAGCAGGGTTTGAGCGAGAGTGCTTGGGTTGAGGTCGCCGATAGGCGAGGCGGTGTTCGGGTGGCTCGGCATCCTCCAAGTGACTGAGATCGGGGATTTCACTCAGCCATTCCGGCGGACGTCGCAACCGGGGAGCCTGCCAAATGCCGAGGATATAGCGAGCCTGCTGGGCTACTTCTGGGTCAGGATTGCGCACGAGGGTTTGGGCCAATAGAATAGCTTCCTGGGTTTGCCCCAGAGCTTCTTGTGCCAGTGCCTGCCACAGCCGTAGCTTGCCCGACTGCGGATAGCGGCTTTGGGCCTGTCGGATTTGCTCCAACACTTGTCGATACTGGCCTCGCTCAAACCCTGACTGGATCAGGGCTAAATGCTGGGGCAATCTCAGGTCTTCCGAAGGGTTCACTTCACAGATGTAGAGTTCAGATTAAGTCAGTTTCTGTTCTACTCCAAACCCCACCAAGATCAGATCGTGTAGAGGTTGGCCTGCTGGGGGACGCTGATAGGTGAGAATCTGCCGCAGGCGCAGGCGGGGATTGAGCAAAGTAATGGAGTCTACGGCAACCACGTGGGTGTAAATGGTGGTCATGCTCAATTGCAGGGATCCGGGATCAAAGCGAAAGGTGGCGACAATCGGTCGATCTTCTTCATAGGCCCGATCCCGCAGATAATCCCCCTCTAGGCCCCTTGAGTTTTCCTGCTGCGGCACGAATAGCATGTTTAGCTCCTGCGCCACCTCTTCTCCGGTTTCAGAAACGGTCTCGAAGGCGAGGTGAAAGCCCAAAAATCCATCCACACTGTGGTTGGGGTAATGATTGTCGGCGAGAACCTTGTGCTTGAGGTCGGGGGTGAGGGTACGGATGGTGAACTCAGTGCGGGAGCGCTCGACTTCGCCGCGAGTGAGGTGATGATAGGTTCGCTCGGTGCTCCAAGCGCCAATGCAGCAGTTGAAGAAGTGATGAAATTGCTCAAGAGGCTTCATGCGAGGTTCGTTTTCAGGATAAGGTCATCGTTTGGCTAAACAGTTGCCCAAGGCCGCGCAAAATCTGTATTCCTGATCCTAAAACAATCCTTAACCCCTGAGATCGGGATCCTTCAGGCAGCCTGTCCTAGCGGTCTCCCTTTGGCCAAAGGCATTGGTTGACCAAACAACTGCAAAGCCCGCTGCAACTGCACATCCTCCGGCCCAGCTAGGGTTTCCGCCGTCAGGGGCACGGATCCCTCCGCCACCACCACATCCGGTTGGATCCCTTGCCGATGGATGTCGTGGCCGCTGGGAGTCAGGTATTTGGCAGTAGTGACCGCTAGCCCCGAACCATCCGCCAACTCCAAAAGGGATTGGATCAGGCCCTTGCCGAAGGTGCGAGTTCCCACCAGTTGAGCCCGTCCACTATCCTGTAGCGCCCCTGCCAAGACTTCGCTGGCGCTGGCACTGCCCTGGTTCACCAACACCACTAGGGGGGCCTCTGTGAGAATGTCTCCGGTGGCAGGAATGCTGTCTTGGATGCCGTGGCGGTCTGTTACCAGCACAATATTGCCACTGGGGATCCAAAACCGAGCAATTTCAATCGCCGCCTGCAAGAGTCCACCGGGATTGTTGCGTAAATCGAGAATGTAGCCCTGTACTCCTTGATTTTCTGCTGCTTGGATGGCTTGTCGAACTTGGGTAGCAGCATTACCGTTGAACTGGTTGAGACGAATGTAGGCGATGGTTCCTTCCGGTTGCTGGAAAAAGCGAGTGCGCACCGGGTTGATGGTAATCGATTGCCGAACCAATTCCAGCTCCCAAATGCGATCCTGTCGTTTCACCTTCAGGGTGACAGGAGTACCACTGGGGCCCCTCATCCGTTCGGCCACTTCGTCTAGGCTCAAGCCGGCCACCGGCACCTGATTGACCTCCAGAATTTCGTCCTGGCTTTGGATCCCGGCTTGCTCGGCAGGAGTGCCTTCCATCGGGGCGATCACCCGTACCGAGCCTTGATCGTCAATGGCAATTTGCAAACCAATGCCACTCAGTTCCCCGGCGGTGGAGGTTTGTAAGCTCAGGTAGTGTTCCTTATCCAGAAACCGGGTAAAAGGATCCCCGAGGGTTGCCAACATCTCTTCGATGGCATGGTAGGTTTGCTGCCGCTCACTCAAGGGCCTAGATAGCACCCGTTGCCGCACCTGCCACCAGTTTTGTCCGTTAAAGGCCGGATCCACATAGGCTCGATCCACGTAAGCCCAAGCCTGGGCGATCAGTTGCTGTTCTTCTCCCCAGCGGCTGGCCTGTACTTGGCCGGCCCCGCTCCCCAATACACCCCAGAGCAAACACCCCAGGATCCACACCCGTATCCCCCACCGTAGCAGCGATGGGATCCCTGCTCGAACCCGACTCATTCCTCTCAATCCCGGCTTCTCAACAACAGTTTTATTAAGAAACATGAACAACAATGGACGTAAAAGGTTACTTTTGCCGCTGGAGAAAGGTTTCCTTGCCCCAAAGCTGAGCCTAACTCAATGATCGTGTTACATTGCTTGGTGATGTGGGCCTAACCCGCCCCAAGATATCGACTTTCAAAAATCGCAGCAGGCATTATGAGCAAAGTTTACGACTGGTTGGACGAGCGGCTGGAGATCACGCCTTTTGTCGACGATGCAACTGGGAAATTCATTCCGCCTCACGTTAACATCTTCTACTGCCTGGGCGGGGTAACCCTAGTGTGCTTCTTAATTCAGTTTGCCACGGGCTTCGCCATGACCTTCTACTACCGTCCGACGGTGGCGGAGGCCTTTGAATCGGTTAATTACATCATGACCCAGGTGAACTTCGGTTGGTTGTTGCGTTCCATCCATCGCTGGAGCGCCTCCATGATGGTGTTGATGATGATTTTGCACACCTTCCGGGTCTACCTAACGGGGGGGTTCAAGAAGCCCCGCGAGCTGACCTGGGTGACCGGTGTGATTTTGGCGGTGCTGACGGTTTCTTTTGGTGTGACCGGCTACTCCCTACCCTGGGATCAGGTGGGCTATTGGGCGGTCAAGATCGTCTCCGGTGTGCCCAGTGCTATTCCGGTGGTGGGTGACCTGTTGGTACAGCTCATCCGGGGAGGTGAAGCTGTGGGCCAAGGGACGTTGACCCGCTTCTACAGTCTGCACACCTTTGTGTTGCCTTGGTTGATCGCTGTCTTCATGACCATGCACTTTTTGATGATCCGTCGCCAAGGCATTTCCGGGCCTTTGTGATCTGTCCTTTGGCTTGGTTGGGATCCCTGTGTGAGCTTTCTTGCTCTTAGCGGTTCGGCCAAGCCCTTCCCCAACTGTTAGCAACTTTTGCACCTCGACAAGGAGAACTCCCATGGCTGTCTCAAAGCAGGTTGTGGCTACCGAAGCGATTACCCGTAAGGTTGACCTCGACAATCCCAAGGTAGTAGCCAAGCTGAAGAAAAACATGGGCCACATGACCTATGGTGAGCCCGCTTGGCCCAATGATTTGCTCTATATGTTCCCGGTGGTGATCCTGGGCACGATTGGTTTGATAGTCGCACTCTCGGTGATGGATCCGGCGGGTGTAGGAGAGCCTGCGGATCCCTTTGCCACTCCTCTGGAAATTTTGCCGGAGTGGTATCTCTACCCTGCTTTCCACCTGTTGCGCATTGCGCCGAACAAGCTCTTGGGGATTGCCTTGATGTCGGCCATTCCTGTTGGTTTGCTGTTTGTGCCCTTCATTGAAAACGTCAACAAGTTCCAAAACCCGCTGCGTCGTCCGGTGGCCACCACGGTGTTCCTGATTGGCACTTTGGTTACCCTCTACTTGGGCATCGGTGCAACTCTACCTTTGGATAAGTGGGTGACTCTGGGCCTGTTCTGAATTTGAGGGGGTATCCCTATTCTTTCTTGTGTGGTGATCTTGTGTCTTGATAGAGTCCTGACAAATAAGGATTGACAAACACAAGTAAGTGTAAGTGGGCAACCCAAGGGTGCAGCGTGGCGATAGCTAGGCTGCTCTTTTTTCTTGGAAGTTTCTGGGAAGTTTTTGAGCCGAACGCCGAGACCCAGGGATCCAAAATGGTAATATCTCTAAGCCCTTGCCCTGCTTTTAGATTGCTATGACTGCTTCTGCACGTACCTATCGGATCACTGCACTGGCCGGAGATGGTATTGGCCCAGAAATTCTGCAGGTGGGGCGAGCCATATTGGATGCTGTAGCGAAGCGGATGGGGTTTGGCATTCAGTGGCAGGAGGGCTTGATAGGGGGCATTGCCTACGAACAAACCGGGGATCCCTTACCGCCAGAAACCCTGAAAATGGCCCAAGACAGTGATGCAGTCTATTTGGCTGCAGTTGGGGATTTTAAGTACGACACCTTGCCGCGGGAGAAACGTCCGGAACGGGCTTTGTTGGGGTTGCGAGCTGGTCTGAGTTTATTTGCCAATCTCCGCCCAGTGAAAATTTTGCCCCAACTGGTGGATGCTTCCTCACTAAAGCGGGAGGTCATTGAAGGGATCGACTTGATGGTGGTGCGAGAATTGACGGGCGGCATCTACTTTGGCCAACCCAAGGGTATCTTTACGGATGCACAGGGATCCCGGCGCGGCGTGAATACCATGGTCTACAGCGAAGCGGAGGTGGATCGAATTGCGCGGGTAGCCTTCGATCTGGCCCAAAAACGCGGACACAAACTCTGCTCAGTCGATAAGGCCAATGTGTTGGAGGTATCACAACTGTGGCGGGAGCGGGTCACGGCTGTTGCGGCTGAGTACCCAGATGTCGAGCTTTCCCATATGTATGTCGACAATGCAGCGATGCAGCTGGTGCGCTGGCCCAAGCAGTTTGATGTCATCCTAACGGGCAATCTCTTTGGCGATATCCTCTCGGATGAGGCGGCAATGTTGACGGGATCCATTGGGATGTTGCCTTCTGCTTCTTTGGGAGCCTCGGGGCCTGGAGTCTATGAGCCGGTGCATGGATCCGCCCCCGATATTGCTGGACAAGACAAAGCCAACCCGATTGCCCAGGTGCTCTCCGGGGCAATGATGCTGCGCTACTCGTTGGATCAACCGGAAGCTGCCGCCCAGATCGAACAGGCAGTGGAAGCGGTTTTGGCTCAGGGTTACCGAACCGGAGATATTTACTCTGAGGGAATGACCTTGATCGGTTGTCAGGAGATGGGAGAAAAGATTTTGGCTATGCTTTAGACTCCGGCCTGATGTAATGAAGATGTAATGAATTGGAGCAGAGTATTCTGCTCTTGTTTAACCCAACCAAATAAAAAAAATCCCCCAGCTTTGGCTAGGGGATACCTCAATGCTATTCAGCTAACACCAGTACTGGCTAGCCATCAACCACGGATGGCAGGAGCCGTCTCCACAGCCGCCAAATCCAAGGGGAAGTTGTGAGCATTGCGCTCATGCATCACCTCCATACCCAGGTTGGCCCGGTTCAACACATCGGCCCAAGTCCCAAC
>NZ_JAFIRA010000039.1 GCF_022848905.1 Thermostichus vulcanus str. 'Rupite' | reverse complement strand
GGTTCGGGAGGGGGGGGCGGCGGCGGCGGGGGGGGTTGGGTGGGATCGTACTGGGCACGGGGCAGGAGCACCAATTGCACCGCCTGTTGCAAATCCTCCGCCAAAAGGCGATCTCGTCCTTCTAGGGCTGCCAAAGCACAGGCCGCTCGCAGGGCAAACTGTTCTCCCCGATGCCCTTGAACATGACCTCGGATGGCTTCTTGCACCAGATAGTTAATCTGATCCCGTTGGGGTTTAACTTGTGGCAGCCATTCCCGTGCCAAAAGGATGCGGGTGCGCAGATCCTCCAGTTCAGGCTCTTGCTCAGCCAAGAAGGTCTCCGGAGTGTCGCTAAAGAGGTTGGCCCGTTGCGCAATTTCCCGCCGCTCCTCCAAGGTGAGATCCAAGTCAGCAGGTAGCACCATGGCCATCCGATCCAGCAGATGTGGCCGGAGCGGGCCTTCTTCGGGGTTATAGGTGGCTACCAGTAGGGGCCGACAGGGATGTTGCAGGCTGATCCCTTCCCGCTCTAGCCGGTTGACCCCATCTCCCACCACCGTCAGCAGTAAGTTGGCAATTTGGTCATCCAGGAGGTTAATGTCATCCACATACAACACTCCCCGATGGGCTGCTGCTAGCAATCCCGGCTGAAACACAGTTTCCCCCCGCTCTACGGAAGCCCCCACGTCTACGGATCCCAGGAGGCGATCCTCGGTCACTCCCAAGGGAATTTGCACAAAAGGTGCCGGGATCACTTGTTTTGGGAGAGATGAAGTGGGAGAAAAATGGGTTTTGGCCCAGTCTGACCAGGTGCCCGGTTGAGTCGGATCATCGTTGCAAAAGGATCCGGCGATCACTTCAATTGGGGGGAGCAGGGCATGGATCCCTCTGGCCAGAACAGATTTGGCTGTACCGCGTGGCCCGACGATCACCACTCCTCCCAAGCCGGGATCCACAGCGGCTAAGAGTAGGGCTAGTTTGATCGGCTGCTGCCCAACCACGGCAGTGAGCGGAAAGGTGGGCTGAGCCTTGAGGGTTGGAGGAAGGGTGGCGGATCCCATGAATTGACCTATAGCTGCTCAAATCCAGCCAGAGCTGGAGACTGCTGGAGACTGAATGTACGACACTGGGCAACCGTTTTGCCCTTGTCTTGACCCATTCTCCCACAGGCACTGGATATAAACCTCAGGCCAGGTGTCTTCGATTGTGCCCCAGATGTTTCACCTGATACAGCGCATAATCAGCACGAGCCAGCAAATGAAGAAAACCACTGTATGGGAAAATAACCCAATTAAATGTGGGATAAGAGTGACAGAACTATGAGAGAGCACTATCTCTAATAATGACAAAGACTGGAGGAGAAGGTATCCTCCCTGAAACTCTTTTTGAGAAAGTCATGCTCTGAAATCATTGACAATTTTTCAAAAAAACATGAAGTAATCATACTGCTTACTGGTCAGGATCCCGTCTTTTTTCAGCTATTCATAGGGTTCGTGTCCGGTGGAGAAGGGAAAGTCGCAGGTTCACTTGCTACTCATTGAGTCAGTATGTCTACAGAGGGATCCGTCCTGAGTAGAGCTGCAGATAAGCTGATAAGACCTGAGCTGATAAGACCTGCGACTACGGCTTTAGAAGACGGTGGGATCCTCATTAGGGAAGGGGAATTAGGGAAGGGGATCCACCTGAAAAAGGACTGTGGAAACAGGCTGTTATCTATCGAAAGTATTCATGGATCCCATGCAGAAGATGTTTTGATCCTTTCTGAGGCAATCGATAGGTTGGGAATGTGAACAGGCTCAACGGTCATCGGTATGAAAAGCACCCCCCTCAAGGTTTCTCAAGGTTGGATCCCGCTCCATGAAATGGAAGGGGCTGAATCTGAATCTCAAACGGCTTCTGCGCGGTTTCGCGCCACTTTGCAAGCGCTTGGATTAGGACTGAAACGCGCCTGGCAAGCGGTAGCGAACTTCTGGGTTGGCTCCGATGAGGTGCAAGTTTGGCAAAGCCGCGATCGAGCTGGTCATGTCCTCTGGCATGCTTACGATCCAAAAACGGGGACATCCGCTGCTATCTTCTCTGAAGATGAGTTGCGCACCTGGATCGAAGAGCGGTACTATCACCCAGGTGTTAGCCGTTTGATTCGTTAAATTTGATTCGTCAAAAGGATCTCTAGCTTTGGTTGGCAAGGCTGAGGTTACCCCCTCATGTCCAGGGATCCCATCCCAGAAGAGGGGCTCCTCCATTCACCAGCAGTGCTCTTGCCTATCGGATCAAACGATTTGAGCCTGAACCCAGTCGGCCTAGCTTAGGTACACCCCAGGGATCCCGGTAGAGGGATCCTTTGTCATTGCCGTGTCATTACAAGGGGATATCCTATCGCGGCCAAAAGCGATTATCTTTTGTGAAGAAAGGTAAGGCTCTGATGCAGGAGATCTAGAAATGTACATCGTGCAGATTGCGTCTGAGTGTGCCCCGGTAATCAAGGCGGGAGGTCTGGGCGATGTGGTGTACGGCCTCAGTCGGGAGTTGGAAGGGCGCGGCCACTGTGTTGAGCTGATTTTGCCCAAGTATGACAACATGCGCTACGACCAGATCTGGGGGCTACACGATGCCTACCGTGAACTCTGGGTGCCTTGGTATGGCGGGGCGATTCACTGCTCGGTGTACTGCGGTTGGGTGCATGGGCGTCTCTGCTTTTTTATCGAGCCTCACTCGGGAGATAACTTCTTCAACCGCGGTTGTTATTACGGCTGCCACGATGACAACATGCGGTTTGCCTTTTTTAGCAAGGCAGCGCTGGAGTTTCTCTTGCGCAGCAACAAACGTCCGGATGTGATCCATTGCCACGATTGGCAGACGGGGTTAGTGCCGGTTTTGTTATTTGAGATTTACAAATACAACGGCATGTGGAATCAGCGGGTGTGCTACACCATCCATAACTTTAAGCATCAGGGGTTTGGCGGCCCTGAGATCCTTTGGGCAACTGGCCTTAATCGCGAATCCTACTACTTCCACTACGATCGTTTACGGGATAATTTCAATCCCTTTGCTCTGAACTTCATGAAAGGGGGGATCGTATTTTCCAATTTTGTCACCACTGTTTCCCCCAACCATGCCCTAGAGGTGCGATTTGGCGACTATAGCTATGGGCTGGGTCATACCCTGTTTCTGCACCAAAATAAGTTCCGTGGTGTCTTGAATGGCATTGACTACGATATTTGGAACCCTGAGATTGACCGTTTTATCCCTGCTACCTATACGGCCAAAACCCTAGCGAACAAAGCCAAAAACAAGAAAGCCCTACGGGATCGCCTTCTGTTGCAAGATGTCAATAAGCCGATCGTCGCCTATATTGGACGGCTGGATGAACAAAAGGGAGTGCATTTGGTACACCACGCCATCTATCGTGCCCTGTTCAAAAATGCCCAGTTTGTGTTGCTGGGGGCTGCCACCGAGCGGGCGATTGGGGCCTGGTTTGCTCACGAAAAGCGCCACCTGAACGATAACCCAGATATTCACATCGAGCTGGGATTCAATGAAGAACTCTCCCACTTGATCTATGCCGGAGCAGATCTCATTGTGGTGCCCAGCCATTACGAGCCTTGTGGCCTGACCCAGATGATCGGGTTGAAATATGGCACAGTTCCGGTTGTAAGAGGCGTTGGTGGCTTGGTGGATACTGTCTTTGACCGGGACTATGACACGCAAAAATTACCTGAGCAGCGCAATGGCTATGTGTTTTATCAGACGGATCCGGCAGCTATAGAGTCTGCCTTGGATCGGGCTATCGATCTTTGGTACGAATCTCCCACCCAATTCCAACAGTTGCAAATCCAGGGCATGAACTACGACTACTCCTGGAACTACCCAGGCAAGGAATATCTGGAAATCTACGACCTGATTCGTCACCGCTAAGCTCTGCCGAGATCCCTACCCAATCCCTGCTGAAGCCCCCTCTTGTGAGTGATCCCCAGCGATCCCGGCCCTTGACCCAGGGGTTGAAATGCTAGACGATAGGTAGCAATCACAGCCTTAACCTTCTCTACAGATTTCTCTGCAGATGGACTGGATGGGGAGGTTGAGATTTATCCGTTCATTTGAGGATCCCTGGCCGATATGGGTTATCTCGCGTTGGTACTCCATGCCCACCTGCCGTTTGTGCGTCACCCTGAGCAGGACTTTGTGCTGGAAGAGGAGTGGCTGTACGAAGCCATCACGGAGACCTACGTCCCTCTGTTGCACATGTTTGAGGGGCTAGAGCGAGATGGAATCGATTTTCGCTTTACCATGTCCTTGACGCCGCCCCTGGTGTCGATGTTACGGGATCCCTTACTTCAGGAGCGCTACGACGAGTATTTAACCAAGCTGGAAGAATTGGCCCAATTGGAATACGACAAAAACGTGACCAATGGCCACATTCGCTATCTAGCAGAGCATTACGTCAAGGAATTTTCTAGAGTTCGGGATCTATGGGAACGCTACGATCGGGACTTGGTCAGGGCGTTCAAGAGGTTTCAAGATAGCGGCAACCTGGAGATCATCACCTGTGGAGCCACCCACGGCTATCTGCCCTTGATGCAAATGTATCCTCAGGCTGTTTGGGCCCAGCTGCTTGTTGCTTGTGAACATTACAACGAGCATTTTGGTCAGTGGCCGCGAGGGATTTGGTTGCCGGAATGTGCCTACTACCAGGGTCTGGAGCGGATGATTGCGGATGTGGGTCTCCGCTACATGATTACGGATGGCCACGGGATTCTCTATGCCAAACCTCGGCCCCGCTATGGCATTTACGCCCCCATTTTTACTGAGACGGGCGTTGCTGTTTTCGGGCGCGATCACGAGTCTTCCCAGCAGGTGTGGTCGGCGGAAGTGGGCTATCCGGGGGATCCGGTCTACCGCGAGTTCTACAAGGATTTGGGCTATGAGGCGGATTACGAGTACATCAAGCCCTACATTATGCCCAACGGCCAACGGAAAAACACCGGCATTAAGTACCACCGCATCACCGGACGCAATCTTGATCTCGGTCAAAAACAATTGTACGACCCCTATTGGGCGCGAGAAAAAGCAGCCGAACATGCGGGCAACTTCATGTTTAATCGCCAGCGACAAATTGAACATCTGTATGGGGTCATGGGTCGTCCGCCGCTGGTGGTGGCACCTTATGATGCCGAACTGTTTGGCCATTGGTGGTACGAAGGGCCCTGGTTCCTTGATTACTTGATTCGCAAGAGCTACTTTGATCAATCCACCTACCGCATGACCCATTTGGCGGAATATCTGCGGGAACATCCAACCCAGCAGGTGTGTAAACCGGCCCAATCCAGTTGGGGGGCGCGTGGGTTTCACGAGTATTGGCTCAACCAAACCAACGCCTGGATTTATCCCCATTTGCACAAGGCGACGGAGCGGATGATTGAGCTGAGCTACCGGGAACCGGCTGATGATCTGGAGTGGCGGGCCTTGAATCAAGCAGCCCGAGAGCTGCTTCTGGCACAATCCTCGGACTGGGCCTTTATTATGCGCACGGGGACGATGGTTCCCTATGCGGTGCGCCGCACCAAATCTCATCTGCTGCGTTTCAGTCACCTCTACGAAAAGATCAAGGAAGGCCAGTTTCGGCGGGAAAAAGCCAGCCCAGAAGAGGAAGAATGGCTGTCCAAGGTGGAGTACATGGACAACATTTTCCCGAATATCAATTACCGCACCTACCGACCGTTGTAGGGGTAAACCTTTCTCTCACGGGATCCTCCACCGGAGGATTCCGGTTACGCCACCATCCGGGCTGATGAAGCCAGGCCCACGGCTTCAGAGTTTCGTACCACATTCGGTACAGAACTTGTGCAAAGTCGGATTCTTAGTGCCGCAGTTGGGGCAGTAGATCAACTCGGCTGCCTGCTCCAGTTGCCGCTTATCCGGGATCCCGATCATCTGGTAGTTGGCCTTGCCAGAGGGCACCATTGGGTAGCAGTTTTCATCCCGCTTGACCACAAAATCCGCTACTACTGGCCCCTCGTGGCGAAGAATCTCCTGAACAGCATCCTCCAGTTGATCGGGGTGATCAACACGGATCCCTTTCACCCCAAAAGCCTCAGCCAGCTTGACAAAATCCGGCATACCGGGAGCCATATCCGAATGGGAGTAGCGCTCCCCATGGAAGGCCTGCTGCCACTGGCGCACCATTCCTTGCCAACCGTTGTTGATGATGGCGACCTTGGTAGCAATTCCATACTGGGCTACCGTGCCCAGCTCCTGCATATTCATCTGAAAACTGGCATCGCCGCTAATACAGATCACCTCATGCTCGGGTAGCGCCACTTTTACCCCCATCGCCGCTGGGAACCCGTAGCCCATCGTGCCCAGCCCAGAACTAGAGATCCACTGGCGCGGCCCATTGCGCAAGAACTGCGCCGCCCACATTTGATGCTGACCGACATCGGTGGTGTAGTAGGCGTGGGGGGCATGACGACGAAAGGCATCGATCACCTGTTGGGGAGCAATCACGCCCTCGTAGCTGGGCACTTGCAGGGGGTAATCCCGCTTCCAACGTTCAATCCGATCCAGCCAAGCCTGAGTAATACCGGGTGTAGAGGGCATTTTGCTCAGCTGGGCCAGCATCTCCACCAGAACGGTACGCACATCCCCCACAATCGGCACATCCGGCCCGCGATTTTTGCCCACCTCAGCTGGGTCAATATCGATGTGGATCACCTTGGCGTGCTTGGCAAATTCGTCTAACTTACCGGTTACCCGGTCATCGAAGCGGGCCCCCACGGCAATCAGTAGATCACACTCGGTCACGGCGAAATTGGCATAAGCCGTGCCGTGCATCCCCAGCATCCCAACCGATAGGGGATCGTTCTCATCAAAGGCTCCCTTGCCCATCAAGGTGGTGGTAACCGGGATCCGATAGGTGTGGGCCAACTCAGCAATTTCGGCGTGGGCCCCGGAGATAATCGCCCCACCGCCCACGTAGAGTAAGGGTTGTTTGGCCTGCAGGATCAGCTTAGCAGCGGCATGAATTTGCCGCGGATTCCCCCGCACGGTCGGCTTGTAGCCGGGAATATTGATCTCGCTGACAGGTTGATAGTCAAACTCCTCCAGGCCCACATCCTTGGGGATATCCACCAAAACCGGCCCTGGTCGCCCCGTACCAGCGATGTGGAATGCCTCTGCCACAATCCGCGACATGTCGCGGGGATCCCGTACCACGTAGGAGTGCTTGACGATGGGCAGCGTGATGCCAAAAATATCGGTTTCTTGAAATCCATCCGTGCCAATCAAATGGCGGGGTACCTGACCCGTAATCACCACCATGGCCACTGAATCCATCATGGCGTTGGCAATGCCGGTAACCAAATTGGTGGCTCCGGGGCCAGAGGTAGCAAAACAAACCCCAACCTTGCCGGTGGCACGAGCATACCCATCAGCGGCATGGGCAGCTCCCTGCTCGTGGCGCACCAAGTAGTGCTTGAGGATCCCTTGCGACTCGGCTTTGTACAGCTCGTCGTAGATGGGCAGGATCGCCCCACCGGGATAGCCAAAAATGTGCTGCACCCCATGTCGATGCAGGCTATCCACCAACGCATATCCACCTGTCGCCACGATATCTCCTCCCCGCTGAGATGACCGGATGCCAAACGCACTCCCTAGGGGGAGCCAGCGCGGATCACGTATTAGCCAAAACCCGTTAGCCAAAACTTGGCCAACTTTGTATTTGATTCTACAGTCTAGCAGCGGTTTGCTATGGGTTTCAGACTTTGTGGGTTGAGAACCATCGTAGTGTTGCGCACAATTTTCTCACCTTGAACCGGCTTAGATAAGGCTGCGGGCTGAGGCTCGTCCTCCACAGAGGTTTGCAAATGGTTGCCGGAGAGGTCTTGCTTATGGGTTACTTGCAGTTTGGGGTCTTCATTCCCATCGCCAACAACGGCTGGATCATCTCTGTCAACTCACCCCAGTACATGCCCACCTTTGAGTTAAACAAGCAGATCACCCTGCTGGCGGAGCAGTATGGCTTTGAGTTTGTCCTTTCTATGATCAAGTGGCGGGGCTTTAAGGGGGAAACCCAGTTTTGGGATTATGCCCTGGAGTCTTTTACCTTGATGGCGGGTTTGGCGGCGGTTACCGAAAAAATCCATCTCTATGCGTCGGTGGCCCTGCCCACGCTGCACCCCGCTGTGGCCGCTCGCATGTGCGTGACCTTGGACGATATCAGTCATGGGCGGTTTGGCCTCAATATTGTGACCGGCTGGAACAAGTTGGAGTATGCGCAAATGGGCTTGTGGCCGGGGGATGAGTACTACAGCTACCGTTACGACTATGCCACCGAGTATGTCCAGGTGATGAAGCTGCTCTGGGAGCAGGGGCGCGTCACCTATCAAGGTCGGTATTTTCAGTTGGAAGATTGCCTTTGCCAGCCTCGGCCTTCTCGGGAGATTCCGATTGTTTGTGCGGGACACTCGGAGCGAGGCATGCGCTTTACGGCGGAAATGGGCAACCACAATTTTATCTTGGCCCCCTTTGAAGAAGCGGCTCACATCAGTGATCGGTTGAAGGCGTTTGGCCAAGAGGTGGGGCGCACAGTGGGCACCTATGCTCTGTTTACGGTGGTGATGGGAGAAACGGATGCGGAAGCCCAAGCCACTGCCGAGCACTATATGGAAGGGGGAGATATTGAGGCCCTACTGGGTTGGAAAGGGGCAGCCAATACGGATCCCGTCGGTGTGAATGTGAAGCGTTATCAGGCGGAAGCGTTTATGGGGATCCCGACCCTTATTGGTTCCTATGAGACCGTGGCCCGAGAGCTGAATCGCATTGCCAGCCAAACCAGCATTGACGGGATCCTCTTCACCTTCCCGGATTTCATCACCGATGTGCAGCGGTTTGGGGAACGGGTGATGCCTTTGGTCAACTGCCGCCAGGTATTGCAACCTGCTTGATTTGAGCTAGGGCTTGTTGATGCAAACTGGGGTTGGCGGCGGCCAGCACTTCCCCAGTGGAGGTACGGGTAAGGGGATCCCCTTGCCAATCGGTAATGACACCGCCGGATCCCTCAACGACCGGAATCAGGGCGGCAAAATCGTAGAGGGCAAGGCCACACTCCATCACCACATCAATATGCCCACTGGCCAAAAGGCCATACTGGTAGCAATCGCCGCCGTAGGAGGTAATGTGAACGGATTGACTCAGCTGCTGGAAGCGTCGCTGTTGGTCGGGCTGAGTGAACAGATCAGGGGTGGTGCAACTGAGATAAGCGCGGCCTAGATCGGTGTTGGTTTTGGTCTGAGCAGGTTGGCGGTTGAATTGGGTGGGTTGCCCCTGTACCCCCAGCCAGCGTTCTCGCAGGATCGGTTGATCGATAACACCCAAAATCGGGCGGTCGTCTTCTAAAAGGGCAATCAGGGTGCCGAAGGTGGGTTTGCCGGTGGAAAAGGCGATGGTGCCATCCAGCGGATCCAGAACCCAGGTGTAGGGGGATCCCGTCTGGTGCAGACCAAATTCTTCCCCAAGGATGTTGTGGTCTGGCACTTGAGCCGTCAGCAAAGCCCGCATTGCCTGTTCTGCTTCCCGGTCAGCTATGGTCACAATGGGGGAACGGGCCTCTTTGTATTCTGCTTGCAAGTCTCCTCGAAACAAGGGACGGATCACCGCTCCAGCAGCATCGGCTAGGGCCTGGGCCAGTTCAATCCACTCTGCTTTTACCACCCTTTTTCCGCCATCACAACACACCTCCTCTCTTAGCATAGGGAAAGATTTCCCCCCGCTTATGCGCTTTGGCCTGCTCTTAACTCCTTTGGAATGGCTGTGGACAGCGATTGGGGTGATCCTGACCATTTTGGGCACCCTGACTCACCTCAGTTTTCCTGCAGAGATGCCCTGGTTGGGGGGCTACAGCTTTTCGTTACAAATTGGCGGTGTGTTGCTGACGGCTTGTTTGGCGGGTCCAGTGGCAGCGGTGTATGCCCAGATTGTTTACCTGGGGTTGGGGTTGGCGGGGTTGCAGGTGTTTGCCCAGGGGGGAGGGTGGCAGTACCTGTACCAGCCCTCATTTGGCTATCTGCTAGGGTTTTTGCCAGGGGCCTGGGTCTGTGGAATCATCGCCTTTCAGCAACGGGATCCCAAGCCATCCCCGTCTCGCCGTACCCGTCAACGCCGACTCCGTTTGCCCGCTTCGTCGGAGACTTCCTTCGGAAATAGAGCCCTGCCGCCGGTAGGTTTACAGGAGCTGGGATCCGGCAGTTTGGCCGCTTTGGTGTTGGTTCATATCACGGGGATTGTTTATCTGCTGGCGACGCAACCCTGGGATCGACAGTTGCTACAGTGGATTCAGCTTTACTCAGGCTATACCTTGCCCGGTCAGGTGATCGTGGCCAGTTTTGTTTCAGTGATGGCTTTGCTATTGCGGCGCTTGCTCTTGTTTTGAACCCCGATCCATGAAACCCCAAAAGTGTACGCGAAGCCTCGTAAATATTTGCGTCATTGCGAATTCTTTCTCGGACTGTGTCAGCGGGGAGTGTCTTAGAATCGAGCCACCCCAGACCGCAAACCCCAATGGGGTCTAGGATTTTTTCTGCTTTTTGTGAGGGATTGAAGGATGCAACGTGCTGCTTTAACCGTGTTGGCTACCGGAATCTTGGCCACTGGGCTAGCCGCTTGTGGAGACAGTGGTAGCTCAGGGGGATCGATTGTGCCCCCAACCCAAAACCCGGTGGTTTCGTTTATTAATGCCCCGACATCTGTACAGGTAGGACAGGCTACGCCGCCCTTTACGGTTCAAGTCAGTGTGCCCGGCGGTGCCCGTTTTAGTCAATTCATTGCGCTAGAAACCTTCAACCCGAGTGGTACGCGGGTGCAAAATCAGTTTTTTAATCCGCAGCAAGTGAATTGCAATCCGGGATCCACTTTCTGTAGCTTCACGACCGACTTCCGGGTTGTGTTCGGGGATCCCGCTGGCGTTTGGCAGTTCCGGGTCACCGCCTTTGACCAACAGAACCGCTCTGGATCCCAGACCTTGTTCATCACGGTGTTCCAATAGGGGCAGGGTTAAGAGGCTTGGTAATCTTGCCAGGCTTGCCAAAAGATGTAGAGGGAGAGGATGGCCAGAAAGCCCCGGAACAGCAGGCTAACAGTTTTATCGGGCAATTTGGGCAGGGTGCGGGTACTGATCTGAACGCCGATCAACCCGCCTGTCCCTAAGATCAACCCCGGGATCCACAGCACATTCTGGCGCAGGGTTCCATCCCCCCATCCAAGGCCATTCCAAATCAGGTCGCTCAGGCCGGCGTGGCTTGTGGTGGCGGCAATGGCCGTGATCACGATTGCTCCGAGGCTGGTTTGAATGGCCACTTTGATCGTCTCCTGCAACAGTAGAATCTGCATCGGCACCATAATCACCCCACCGCCAATGCCAAACAGACCAGCTAGCAATCCAGCGGTGCCCCCCGTGAGGGTGCGAGCCAACCAAGCCGGCATGGGTTCCCTAGCGCTGGGCAACGGGATCCCTTGCGGCCCCTCTCCCAACCCCAGCCCCTCAATCGGAGATGCAGAATTTTCAGCAGAATTTTCAGCAGCAACCTGCTTCTCCAACAGCTGGGCCTGACTGGCCACTTTCTTGCGCAGCTCCACCAGATAGGTATTCACCAACAGCAACACCCCAAAGGCAGCCAACAGCAGGTAGCCGGGAATACGGCTGGCGATCATCGCCCCCACCTGAGCCGTGATCAGAGCTGGGATCCCCAGCAGGATCACCCGTTTCAGATCCAGTAGGCCCATCCGCCAATTTTGCACACTGCCTGCGATCGAGGTCATGACAATGGAAAGATTGCTTGTGGCCACTGCCTGGATCGGCGGGATCCCCAAACTCACCTGTAAGGGCACCAAAATCGTGCCCCCGCCAATCCCCAAAAACCCGGCCAGGATCCCAGCCAGCAGACCGCCAACCCCCAAGGCCAGACCATTTTCTACCATTGTTTTTGAACCCTGCTCATCGGCAAAACATTTGCCATCATCCCATTCTCCATCCCCGACAAGACTAGCGAGGGATACAGACAGCCCAGGATCCCTTGGGCCAGGAGCGCTTGGGGTGGTAACCGGCTGCAAAGGGGCGCATCATAAAAGCGTTGGGCAGTCCGAGTGGCTCAATTTTGTGCCTAAAGGGCTGATCCCAAACCCCCACACAAAAGGAAGCCTCCATGGTTGCAGTCCATCCGGCAAATGATCTAGCGGATCTGAAGTCTAGGGCAGAAGCGGCAATCTCGGGATCCCAACCCGCTTGGTGGCCGATGGCTCCGTTACCGCATGGAGATCCAGCCCCTCTGCAACCCCTAGGGTTGGTCGCTCTGGAAGGGTTGGCCACCTGGGGAGATCGCCTGTTGGGCTTGGATCGGCTGCGGGGCTATTTGGTGCACCTGCAAGAGAACAATACCTTGCTCCTGAATCCCCATCATGTCCATACCTTTCAGGATGCCTACGGTTTGTGGGTGGAGTCAGAGGGGGATCAAGCCTGGATCTGGCTAAGTCGGGAGCAGGAAAGGCAAATTTTGCGCATCCCTATGGCGGCTTTGGAACAACCGGGATCCCTGGAGGTGTTTCAGGTGTGTACCTGCCCCTACCCAATCGAAGGAATCGCCCTTTGGAAAGACGTGCAAACGGGCTCGTCCATTCTCTATGCCACCTGTTACCAACGGGAAAAGATTCTGCAACTGGATCCCAGCAGTGGCCTGATTGTGGGGGAAATGCCCGCCCCTGGCATTGGCCGAGAACAGATTGCCTTGCATGGAGACTACCTTTGGGTAAGCGATCGGGTAGAAGAAACCCTTTACTTGCTGGAGCGGCAGAGCGGACGGGAATTGGCCCGCATTCTCACCCCTTTTCCGGGCCCGACGGGATTAGCCCATTGGCAGGGGCGTATGTGGGTGGCCTATGCCCATGAAGAAGCCTTTATCCACGACAATCCCAACGATCCGGATCCCTTGTCGGTTGCCTTACGAGATAAAACCTGGGTAGCCCCCCTACGATTGCGACCTTTGGATCCACCGCCCCCGCCGCCTGTGGAAGCCGATTCTAAGCCTCTGGACGAGGCGTTCGCTTGCCCGGTGGTGTTTCAGCCGCAGCGACTGGGGGAACGGGTTACCTATACTCTTTCCCACGGTTACCGGGTGGAGCTGACCTACGTGGAAGAAATCGCCCAAGAAGAGCCGCGTCTACTCCCGGATTTGGTGTGGCGTATTGCGTTGCCCTGCAACAGCCCTCGCCAACGGGTGTGCAGCCTTGACTGGGTAGGGCTGCCCTTTGAATTGGAGGAGCAATCGGGGCAGCAGGTGGCGGTGTTCTCTTTGGGATCCCTAAGGCCGCACGAGGTGCGCCTATTTGGCTGGCGGGCGGTGCTGGATGTGTACAACATCAAATACTGCGTTGATCCCAGGGATGTGGAGGATGCCGTGCTGCCGCTGGAGTTACGGGATCGCTACTTGGTGGATGACGATGATCTGGCCATGCATACCCCGATTGTGCAGGAAGCGGCGCGACTGGCAGTTGGCAGCGAAACCAACCTGCTGCGCAAAATGCTGAATATCCGCGCCTATGTCTATGACAAGCTCTCCTATCGGGTCACATCGCGCATCGATCCGCCGGATGAGGTGTTGCGTCGCGGCTCTGGCTCTTGTGGGGAATATGTCGGGTTGCTGCTGGCGTTGGCCCGCTTAAATGGGATCCCCTGCCGCACGGTGGGGCGCTACAAATGTCCTCCACACCCGGAGTTGAAACGGATCCCGCTCTTTCCGGAATACAACCATGTTTGGATCGAGTTTTATCTGCCCGGTTGGGGGTGGGTGCCGATGGAGTCGAATCCCGATGATCTGGGGGAACGCCCGTATCCGCAACGCTATTTTATGGGCCTACCCTGGACCCATGCCGAGATCGCCAAAGGGATCCCGTTTGAGACGATCAACACCGACCAAGCCTCGATTGGGGAGCTGGCCATTAACCATGTGCAATTTCGCATTTTGGAGGAACTCTAGAGCAGACTAGATTCAGAACTCTGGACAGGAGATCGCTCATGACTGTACTCCCCCGTTTCACGTCTTCAGATTTGGCCCTCATGCCTGAGGATGGTAAGCGCTATGAGGTGATCGACGGAGACTTACATGTGCCCCATCAGCCCAAGTGGCATCACCAGTTTGCCGCCAGTCGTCTGTACCGATTCTTGGACGAATGGAGTGAGGCTACCGGCTTACAAGCGCCCCGATTGCTTGGTCGCGCCAGCGGTGCGGAGCACGAATATTCTTGGCTCCGTTAAAGTCTGCATCCCCATGCCAACCACAATGCCCACACTGGAACTGCTTACCCCTCCAGTGGCGCTCCGCGCCGTGCGGAGCACGATACGACTGGTCGGGATCGGGATGAATGTGCAGGCAGCGATGACAGGTTTAACTGGTGTACCTAGGATCCACAAACACAACCTTGATCCCAGACCGCAACGCCTTGTAGCCAATGACCCTCCGGGTCGTCCGGAGGACGATAAACAGCCTCAACTGGTGGAACGCCCAACTGTTGCTGCGTCTGCGCTCCGTCTTGTTGCGAGGCTGTTGATTCACCCGTTCCCGAATCCCGGTCAAATCTTCCAGTGCAACACTGGCAGAAAGGGCTTCGGCGGTTGCCACGATGCGTTTGGAAACATTGTGATTCACCCAACTTTGAAACCGACGCTCCCGGCCAGACAACCGTTGCAGCAGTTGACGGCATCTGCGTCTAGAACTGCGTGTGCCC
Source organism: Thermostichus vulcanus str. 'Rupite' (assembly GCF_022848905.1). Classification (NCBI taxonomy): domain Bacteria; kingdom Bacillati; phylum Cyanobacteriota; class Cyanophyceae; order Thermostichales; family Thermostichaceae; genus Thermostichus; species Thermostichus vulcanus. The sequence goes on along the minus strand of NZ_JAFIRA010000039.1, from coordinate 24,244 downwards.
TTACTGGCCTTGTGCTGGAGCTTCGCTCTCAAGCTGGCAAAGTGGTCCCGAACCTTGGTTATGTCTTGTCCATTCCAGTGCTGCCCCTCCGTTCGCGTTAGCGGTGCGGAGCACTGTGTGTGAGCAATATCTGTCCGCCCCAAATCCACACCCAACACCTTATCCCCGCCTTGCGGCTTAGGTGGCTCCGATTCCAGACCAATTTGGATGTAGTAGGAACCATCCTGGCGCTTCACCAAGGTGGCAGACTTGGGGTGGGAACCTCTGAGCATCCCCCGCTGGTAGTTGCCGATGGCCAACCCAAACCGCTCACGACAGCATGATTCGGGACTATAGCGAGATGAAATGGCAAGAGGCTGGGGGCAAAACCATCGATGTGATTGCTGCCCATACCTCAAAGCTGGCGTATGACGGCTCTGGAGTTGTGGAGCGCGACTGCAGCAAGAACTATGCTCTGGCAAAATTCGCCTCTGGTAAGCGATATGCGGCAGACCTGAATGGCTCTTACAATATCGCTGCCAGAGGGGTTCTTAAGCTCACGTGCCGAAAGGACAGTGAGGGGTATTTGGGCAAAAGTTCCCGATACTCACCTAGAAGCTGGGCTGGTTTGTGTGAGCTGTGGACTCATCAGAGAGTTACAGGTCAGCACCGACACCACCACCTCGCCTCAGCAGGTGGTGTGAGCTTCATGTCCTGAGTCTCGGATCCCGGAATGTCAGCCGAGATAAGCAAACCAAGATCAAGCTCTACAGTCGGCGTGGGGTATAGGAGAGTATTGGGTGGTGGACTGGCAACAGCAACAGGTGGAGGTCTATCAACGCCAGCAAGAGCAATTGGCACTCCTGAAAACTTGCTTAGGAGAAGACAAACTCAGCTCCCCTTTACTGCCAGGGTTTGAGTGCCCAATTTCACGGTTGTGGATGCCCCCTCTCCTGTAAACCCTTTCTGAGCCGGCAAGATCTGGCCCTGACACAAAAATGACCTTTGAGCTGGATCACCATTTGGCCCTATCGCCCCCCCCTATTTACCCGAACCACTCAGCATTTCTGTTGCCACCAATGCCCAGCAGTTAACCGAGCCGATGTTGTTTTTCCTCGGCTTTGCCAGCCGCCCAGACACCTACCCACCCGAGCAGGCCCAACCCCTGCAACACCCTTTGGGCCTGAAGGAAGTGAGCCGAGTTCGCTTGAGCAGCCCTGCTGCTTGAGGATCCCTCCCCAGAGCTGCGATCGATGTTGGATCTCAAATCGAGTGGCAAGCGGGATCCACCTATCACCTGGAACTGGGCTTTGACGGCGAACACCTGGGCAGGCAGTTGGATTTTGACTCCGATTTGCCCTTGCGCTTCTGCTGGTGAACTGGCTGAACAGGGGAAATCAGCAAAGAACGGGATCCCTAAGTCTGTGGTCTTCATCCTTGACCAAGCTTGTATTACATATGTAACATACAGTCTGCCTGGGCAGGGTTGGTGTTGCTCAGGCGAGTAGGACAACATGGTTGTGGTTGCACAACGGCTGGATGCAAAAGGGATCCCCCAGGTGGATCATCGAGCCGTGGTTGGGTTAGCGATCCCTTTGATTCTCAGCGCCAGTATCCAAGCCTTGATGGGGATCACCGATACCTGGTTTATAGGCCAGATCTCTAGCCAAGCCTTGGCCGGGATGAACGCGGCTTGGTTGCCTACCCTTGTTGCCCTCGGGCCTTTCATCAATCTAGGTCGGGCGGTCCAAACTCTGGTGGCCCAAACCTATGCGGCTGGGGATCCGAAGGGGGCTTCTGGCCATGCTTGGTCAGGGGTAGGAGTGGGGTTAGCCTTGTTCCCATTGTGTGGGCTGCTTTCGATTTTTGGGGGCCTTCTCTACGCGGGGCTGCCTCTGCCGGAGGGTGTCTCTGAACAGGCCAGTGCCTATTGGCAGATCCGAGTTTGGGGGGGATCCGCCCTGTTGGGAACCTTTTCCCTGTCGGGATTTTTTAACGGGATTGGTCGCACCTGGGTCACTCTCTGTGTGAGCGGCTGTAGCGTGTTGTTGAATGGGGTGCTGAATGCTCTGTTCATTTTTGGCTTTGGCTGGGGAATTGGTGGAGCTGCTTGGGGCACGATCCTCTCGGAGTATGTGGAGCTCAGCCTGTACCTGCTGGTGTTTCTCTCCGGGTGGATCCATCGGAGTTATGCCAGCCGACACACTTGGAACCGGGGTTGGAACCCCTTAGCGGCGACAGGACGTATTCGTCCATTGCTGAAATTGGGCCTGCCGATCTGGATTTACTCCTTGGCGGATATGAGTTCTTTCACTCTATTTCAGTTGATGATCGGGCAGGTGGGAGCTGTGGAGGGGGCAACCGCCCACATTTGTCTGATGTTGTCTCGCTTTGCCTATTTGCCAGCCATTGGCTTGGAGCAGTCCGCCACTGTCTTGGTGGGTCAGGCGATCGGTTCTGGGCAACCCAACTGGGCTAAGCGTCTGGGCAATGCGGTGATGGGATGGACTTTAGGGTACATGGCGGTGATCGGCGGCACACTGGCTCTGTTCGGCCAACCCTTGATCAGCTTATTTGTAAGTGAAGTCGATGCCAATGCTGCGAGCATTATCCGCTTGGGCGGGCTGCTTTTGAAAATTATCGGTGTCTCTTTCCTGTTTGATGGCATCAACTTCGCAGCACTGGGATCCCTGCGGGGGGCGGGGGATGTGCGGGTACCGATGGTGATTATGCTCGGGATGAGCTGGCTGGTGTTCTTACCGCTGGCGCAGATGATGATTTTCCCATCGGGTCAAAGCTGGCTCCCCTTTTTGCCGGGGTTGGGTTGGGGGGCTGTAGGAGGATGGTTAGCCGTCCTCATTTATGTGGCTGGGTTGGGATCCCTGATGGTGAGCCGTTGGCGCAGTGGGATATGGCAGAAGACAAGCCTCTAAAGCCACATGCAACTATCTACAACCTCATCCGTAAGCCAAAATCACAGTTACAGCTCCTAGATTTACTAGAGCAGAACATCGATTGAATCAGGGATCCACTGATCAAGACTCAAGGAACTACCCAAAAGTTGAGGGTATTCTTCAGCGCTGCTTCAGCAAACTCTTCATCTCTCCACAGTTTTCACTCAACATTTTCTCAGTCTAAGAGCTTTTACTCAAACCATGAGGAAAGAGAAGCAACCTCAAGCCCTCAAGGTTCCCTTGCTTCGTCTTGTCGCTGGACACATCTAGACTGTTCAACATCAAGATGCGGCGTTCTATCCCTTCCCAGAGGTTAATGTGAAACGCTCCGTTCTTAATATTGTGTCAACTTTTGTTCTGGCTGGCACATCTGTTCTCATTCTTGCGACCCACGCTCAGGCTCAGTTTCTAAACCGCAACATCGATCCGCGGGGTCCCTTTGTGGCTCGTTCCTATGTTTCAGGCGGGTTAGCACGGGATCACATCATCGAGGTTGGCATTGCAGAAGTAGAAGTTACTGGACTAACCATTCAGTGCTTTAACTTGCAAGAAGCTAGGGCTGTGGTTGTTCGGACAGCTATGGGTGAAGTTGTACCTGCAAATGTCACCATTGAGCCAACCAAGATCAGCATCTCGCTGAAAGAGGCTGCTAAACCAGGTGAGCATCTTGTGGTCAACATTGAAGGTATTAGTTTTGTCCAGGATGGCAATTCCACCTTCTACTTTGTTTCTGCAATGACTCCTGAAACCGGGGATTCAGCCGTGCCTGTTGGTGCAGCCCGGATTTTATCTCCTGCGAGAGGCCGCGCTACCTAAATTCTAGCCAGGCATCCTTTTCTTTTTGTTAAGCTCCCTTGCCTCAGGTGTTACTTACATCTGGGGTTTATTTTGTTGGATTGCAAGATGCAGATGGCTAGAGAATATGAATGCAATCAATTCACAAATTGGAAACAAAATCAACATCATGAAATTTTTCCTTCAGAAAGGTAAAGCCTGGAACCGAACTATTATCCAACTTCTTTCACGGTTAATAAAGATGAGTCTGCCTGGTCTAGCTCTTGGTTTAGTTGTATTAGCTTTGGTTCAGTATGATCAAGGAAAACAGTCTTATGCTGAGCGTCAGGTTTGGCTACGATTCTCTCTCACACAACTGCGAGAAACCATACTGGAAAAAGAATCTAGCGATAATCAAGTTTTACTTATTCAGGCTTTAATTCTAACCACTCTAACAGAAGTTCAAGGGCCAGAGCGAGGGACACTCATGGCTTTTTTGTCACGACTGGAGCTGTTGCCTCAACTCTCTTTATCTAAGGCTGAATTGGAGCAAGCTCATCTTCCCGAGTTGGATTTACAGGGATCCAATCTACAAGGGGCCAATTTAAGTTGGGCTAATCTCAGTCTTGCTCTCCTGAATCGATCCGACCTTTCTGAAGCCTTATTAATTGAGACCAATCTGACGGGTGCTGAGCTGCAAAATGCAATTCTTACCTTTGCCTATGCCCAAAAAGCCAACCTCTCGGGTGCATATGTTGGAGGATCTGATCTAGAAGGGATTGACTTGTCGTTGGCCAATCTATATGGAGCTTACTTTCCGGGATCCAACTTGCGTGGGGCTTATTTAGAATCTGCCAACTTACAGAGGAGCATTTTTCAGGGGGCTAATTTGGAAAGAGCGCGACTAAAAGGAGCTGATCTGCGACAGACAGACTTACGGGGAGCCAATTTAATTGGAGCTGACTTACGGGAAACAAATATAGAAGAAACCTTTTGGAGTGGTGCTGTTTATGATCAAACGACCCTCTTCCCAGCGAATTTTAATCCGGAGAAGCTGGGTCTGGTGCTATCCCAGAAAAAGGCTTTGTTACAGCAAGAGGGTGAACCAACTGTGGCGTGGGAGGAGCTGTTTCGCTAAACCAAGAACCGTAAAGATATAAATATCCTTGAAACAATGCTTAACTTTGCGATATCCTGATAGAAGAAGGGATCAATCATAGCTTCTGAGAAAGCTCTCATCGACAGTCAAGCCCTATTTGTGGCCGAGTATTAGGGTTGCATAATCTCTGGAAAAAATGGGGCTCAATCACTACCCAAAAGTTGAGGTATTTTTTCAGTAATATCTCAGCCAAATCTTTGCCTGTTCACAGTGTGTTCTCAAATCTTACTCAGATCTAAAAGTTTTAATGAATGCATCGTGAAAGTAACCTCTGTTCCCATCCTTCTTCAGGAGATTCCAGTATGAAACCCCTTCGCCGCATGACACTGACCCTTCTCTCGGTCGCTGTGCTGATTGGTGGTTCTGCTACGCTGACTAGCACTGCCACTCCCGCTGTGCGCGCGCTACAACGACAAGCCAGTCAAACTCGTAACAACGGTGGCAGCCACTTTGAGCCCAGTGCCTCTTCCTCTCGGGGGGAATTGCGAGCCAGTTTGCTTGTGGATAGCCCAATTGTGGAAGCCAACTCCCCTGTGATGAGGTCTCGTATTCGGGAGCTGGTGCAACAAGCGCGTGAGCATGGCTCTGTGGGCAACTAAACTGCTTCACCACTACAAGAATGCAGCTTATCTCCTCGCCATGAGTCTCTCTTTCCCCTGCAACAGCGGGGGATTTTTTCGGCCTTTGTGGAGACCTGCCGATAGATATAAGAAGGGATCCCGCATAATAGGTTCATTGGCTACCCGCGCCGACATGATTGCCGAATCTGCCCTCACCCCTGATGCCAGCCTCAGTAACATCCAAGCCGAGAGGGAAAAGGGATCCCCTGCGGCCATTCGTATGGTGCAGGTCAGTCGCAATTTTTCCGGGATCCAGGCAGTGGATGGGGTGAATTTGCAGGTGCGACAGGGGGAGTTTTTCACCTTGTTGGGGCCTTCTGGCTCAGGCAAAACCACGTGTTTGCGGATGATCGCGGGCTTTGAGCGTCCGGATCAGGGGCGGATTGAGTTGAATGGCCAGGATGTTTCGGGTTTACCCCCCCACCGACGGCAGGTGAACACCGTATTTCAGGACTATGCCCTCTTTCCCCACATGACGGTGGCAGAAAATATCGGCTATAGCCTGATGATTCGCGGTCTCCCTGCCAAGGAACGCCAAAAACGAGTTCAAGAAGCACTGGATTTGGTGCAACTGCCCCAGATGGGATCCCGCAAACCTGCTCAACTGTCGGGGGGGCAACGGCAACGGGTAGCTTTGGCCCGCGCCCTTGTCGGACAACCGCAGGTGCTGCTGCTGGATGAGCCCTTGGGAGCCTTGGATTTGAAGTTGCGCCAGCAGATGCAGTTCGAACTGAAAGCCCTGCAACACCGCCTTGGCCTCACCTTTTTGTACGTTACCCATGACCAAGAAGAAGCCCTGACCATGAGCGATCGCATTGCCGTCTTCAATCAGGGGCGCATCGAACAACTGGGATCCCCGGCAGAACTGTACGAACGACCGGCCACCCGCTTTGTGGCAAGCTTTATCGGGCAAACCAACCTGATCGAGGGATCCCTAGCGGAACGGTGCATGGGAGAAGCGGCCCTGTTTGCCTTGCGACCGGAACATATTCAAGTGAGTTTGCCTGGGGACGGGATCCCGGATGGACATTGCCACTTGACGGGGCACATTTGTGATACCGCCTACTTGGGAGTTTCCATTCGCTACCAGGTGTGTGTGTCTGGCTCTGAGGTAAAACTTTTGGCTCTGCAACCGAACCCCGGAATCCACTCGCGGCGGCTACCGGAAGGAACGGAGGTGACCTTAAGTTGGCACCCAGAGCGGATGCACCGTATCCCAGAACCTAACCCCTAATTAATTATTAATTAGGACTGGATGCGGGAGTATAGGGCGATGGGAAGGGAATGCTAGGGATCCCTTAATTTTGGTCTAATCTTGACCCATCTCGGCAGCGTGGTAAGAGCTACGCACCAATGGCCCGGAGCGCACCTGCTGAAAGCCCATCTGACGGGCGATTTGGCCCAATTCGACAAACTCTGCGGGAGTCCAGTAGCGTTCGACCGGGCGATGGGCCAAGGAGGGCTGGAGATATTGTCCTAACGTCAGGCGATCACACCCCACTGCCAGGAGATCCTGGAGGGTCTCTAGCACTTCGGCACGGGTTTCGCCGTGGCCCAACATTAGGCCGGACTTGGTGGCTAAATTCGGAGCCAATTCTTTAACGGTTTTCAACACCCGCAAGGACAACTCATACCCCGAGCTCCGCCGTACCGCTTGCGAAAGCCGTCGCACCGTTTCGATGTTGTGGTTGTAGCAGATGGGCTGGGCTGCCACCACCCGGGCAATACAGTCGCGGTCGCCACGAAAGTCAGGGGTGAGAACTTCAATGTCGGTGCCCGGACAGCGCTGCCGAATCGCCTGCATCACCTCCACAAACCGACCGGATCCCTGATCCGGCAGATCATCGCGGGCTACCGAGGTCAGCACCACATAGCTCAACCCCAAAAGTTGTACAGCTTCAGCGACTTTTTCCGGTTCTTCCGGATCCAACTGCCCAGGCCGCCCGGTTTCTACCTGACAAAAGGAGCAAGCCCGGGTACAAACCCCTCCCATGAGCAGGAAGGTGGCGGTTTTTTGGCTGTAGCACTCGGCCCGATTCGGACAACGCCCTTCTTCGCAAATGGTGTGCAAGCCCCGTTGTTTGATCACCTGCTGCACGGCGGAGGTATCGCTGGCTTTGCCGATGGAGCGCTTGACCCAACTGGGAAGGGGACTAACAGGCATGGGTTGAACCGAAACAGACTGGGATCCATTGTGCAATAACCCTAAGGGTCGTTAAGCTCCCTGCCATGGGACAAACCGGACTGAGGTGCTTAGGCCACTTGAGGGGTGGTGAGCATCTGAGTGACGATGCGCTGCACAATTTGAAATCCGGTCACCGCCTGCCAACCCAATACTCCCAGGATCACCACATTCAAGACAACATGGACATTGCGCGCCCAAACCTTTTGCCCATCTTTCATGAGGGGAACCAGAGAAGCGGAAGTGGCCACCAACGCCACAATGCCCAACCCTGCCAAAAGGTGCGGCCCAACAAACAGCTTGCCATTGTTGAGATAGGTGACTGCCATACCGCCAATTGCCCCAAACACCATCAACAGCAGAAACAGGGATCCAGCCAAATAATGTCGCTGGCCAAACTTTCCTTTAATTAACTCCTTACGTTCATTCGCAGAAGCGGTACGTACCCGCCGCGCCTGGATCCCGAGGTAGAGGGCATAAAGGGCAAGGGCAAAGGCTACCATCATCAAAACCGGATGAAAAAAGGGCAAGGCTAGCTCAAGCCAGTGGGGAAGTGGAGTGTTCATAGGGACGGTGCAAGTGAAGGTGAAGATGCCCTTAAATTAACATAAGTTAATAACACGAGTTAACTCCTTCTCTGCTTTAGATTTACCAAATCTATCAGATCTATAACGCATGAAGCTCTCCCACCTGGCGTAACCGAGGTGGGAATGCTCTATGCCAATCTCGTCCAAAGATCACATAGACAAACATAGACAAGCCCAGCTTCTGGGCGACCCTCCAGAGCTTTTGCTGAGGCGGCCCCCAATGTTTAGCGTCTTCTCACAGTGTCACTCTGCTTACAACCCTTTCATGCTCTGCATCCCTAAAGTGAACACAGGTTGACCATAACAACGGTGGTGTCCCTAACCGATTTCAAAAGAGCTAGGGTGCTCCGCACCGCTGTCGCAAAGGGGATTGACCCCGTGCCAGATGACTGGTGTTGGGGTCGCTATGACCCTCCGGGTCGTGCGGAGCACCATGACCCTCCGGGTCGTGCGGAGCACCATGACCCTCCGGGTCGTCCGTAGGACGAGAGGCGTTGGCAAAGCCTGTTGGAGACAGACGCGCTAGCGTGCTCTTGGCGCCAAGGGCTGTAAAACCGTGACTAGCCGGGAGATAAGGCTCGGGCATCCACAAATGGCAACCACGGCTTTCCCTGAGGTTCATTCTGGGGAAATGGGCAGCAACCTGAAGAAGTTGTGAAGGTATGTATCAAATTCGGCAAAATAGCCAGAAAATAAGACCTTAAGGTGGGCTAGAAGCTGGTTCCGGATGATAAATTAGTTTGTGGAAAGTAACTTGTTGCGAAGACTTCTCAGACTTGATCTCAGCTGACCGCGATGGTTTCTCGATGGTTTCTATCAAGAGGAGTGATTTGCATTTGCTGTTGGTGAATACTGGGTAGAGTTGAAGTTGGAGCTTTTAACAGAATTGAATCAATTATCGAGAGAACCTTCTGTTCTGTATCTGTTCTTGGGGCAGATGTGTCGGTCAGATACTAGGTTGATTCCTGATGAGTGAAAGCTTGAGAATGTTGAAGTTCCTGAGGTCAGTCTGCCCTCAAAGAGCTAAGTCTGTTCAATCGACCCAATCGACTGGATCTAGCTCTAGCTACCTTAAGTGGCGTTTGCCGCCATCCTATTTTTTTGGATCCCATTTAGAAGTTCAGGAGTTGCAGCATCGTGGAAGCACAGCGTAAGGAACGGATTCTCGTGGTGGATGACGAGGCTAGCATTCGACGCATTTTGGAAACCCGTCTATCCATGATTGGGTATGACGTGGTCACGGCCTCCGATGGAGAAGAAGCGCTAGATGCCTTTCACAAGCAGGATCCTGACCTGGTGGTGCTGGATGTAATGATGCCGAAGCTGGATGGCTACGGGGTCTGTCAGGAGCTGCGGAAAGAATCCGACATCCCGATCATCATGCTCACCGCCCTAGGGGATGTCGCGGATCGGATCACTGGGTTGGAACTGGGGGCGGATGATTACGTGGTCAAGCCCTTTTCGCCGAAAGAGTTAGAAGCACGCATTCGTTCGGTACTGCGGCGGGTAGCACGGGCAGCCCATGACGGGATCCCCAGTTCCGGCGTGATTCAGGTGGGGGATATTCGCATCGACACCAACAAACGCCAAGTCTACAAGCGGGACGAGCGCATTCGCTTGACGGGCATGGAGTTCAGCTTGTTGGAATTGTTGGTCAGCCGTTCAGGAGAAGCCTTCTCGCGCTCGGAAATTCTGCAGGAAGTGTGGGGCTATACCCCGGAGCGCCATGTGGATACCCGCGTTGTGGATGTGCATATTTCTCGGCTGCGGGCAAAGCTGGAAGATGACCCAAGCAATCCGGAACTGATCCTGACGGCACGGGGAACGGGCTATCTATTTCAGCGCATCATTCAAGGGGATGAGTAGCTCTGGTTTTTAGGGTTTTGGTGATGGGGATTTAGGGATCCCTTCTAGCCAACCTTGAAGGGACACTCGCACTTGCTCCAATACCCCTGTCCAATCCCCCGGCACCTGTTGCCGGAACAGACGCATCAACTTCGGGTACCAGGGGCTATCCGCCCGTTCCAGTAACCAACGCCAATCGGCGGCAAACGGGAGCAAAACCCACACCGGTTTGCCCATCGCTCCGGCCAAATGGGCCACCGCCGTATCGACACTGATCACCAAATCCAACGGGGCTACTGCCGCCGCCGTATCGACAAAACTGTGAAAGCGGGATCCCACCTCCAACACCTGATGCTGTTCGAATAGGGATCCCCATGGGGTGAGATCCTCCCCCACCTGCAGGCTTACCCACTGAATCCCAGGCATCTGCAGCTGGGAAAGCAACAGCTCAATCGGGCAACTTTTTAGCCGTTGAATGCGGTTCAGCTCCAGATTGGCCCGTCGGCCACTGGCCCACACGAGGCCCACTTTTAGAAAGGTACTGTGGGAAGGCTCTGGTAGACTTTCGATCCCTAAGGCATCTGGCCTGAGACTGGAGAGATAAGGGATCCGGGCCGGAATCGTCTCCAGGGTTGTGCCCAGCCGCTGGGGCAAGCTGAGCAGAGGCAGATGGGTATCAAAAGGCGGCAAGGGATCTTGTTCCGAGAAGACCTGGAGGTGAGGACTCTCAAAATGGGCTTTCAGGAGCTGAACCAAAGGTTGCTGGCAACGGAACAGGAGATGCGCTTCGGGGTGGGCTTGGGCCAATAACGGTAGATAGCGCACAAATTGAAGGGTATCCCCCAGCCCCTGTTCGGCATAAATCAGCAGGGTTTGTTGCCCCAGAGGGGATCCCATCCACAGGGGTTGGGCAAACGTGGGATAGTCCGCCTGCCGTTGCCGCAGTCGCCATTCGTATTCCCGCCAGCCCTCGGCATACTGACCCAAGGTGAGCAAAGCCGTACCCAGGTTCCAGTGGGTTTCCGCCAGGTTGGGGGCCAAGCGTAAACTGCGCCGGTAGCACTCAATGGCAGCTGGCAGCTGGTTCTGCTCTTGCAAGATGGTGCCCAGGTTGTTGTGAGGCTGAGGATCCCTTGGCAACAGGGGCAGGGCCTGTCTGAGAGAGGCGGCGGCCTCTTCAAGGCGATCCTGCAGATGGAGGCAATGGCCGAGATTAACCCAGATCCGTCCTTCCGTAGGTTCTAGGGCCAGGGCTTGACGAAAATAGGTTTCCGCTTCAGGCAGTTGGCCGCTCAGCATCAGGGCATTGCCCAGGCTGGCCAGGGCATAAACGGGCGGGGGCTCGGCTGCAACCGCTTGTTCCAACACCGCAATCGCCTGCGGAAGGTTCCCTTGTGCCAGTAAACCACTGCCCAAACCCAAGAGTAATTCCCCATCCTGCGGCGCCAGGGCCAATCCTTGCCCATAGGCCCGCACCGCTTCCTCCAGGTTGCCCAGCATCATCCAGGCATGGCCCAGCTCTCGCCAAGCGGGGATCCCATCCTTACGCAGATGCAAGGCCAGTTGCAGTTGGGGCAGGGCTTGCCGGGGATCCCCCATTTGGAGGTAGAGGGATCCCAGCAAACAATGGGCCTCGAAATCTTCGGGGTAGGCGTGAACCAATCGCTGGCAAAGGCGCAGGGCAACCACCAGTTGTCCGGATTGCTGATATCGGCGGGCCAGGGCCAAGGAATCTGCAAGCAGAGTAGCGGTTGAAGGGGATCCCTGCTCTCCAGAGCTGAGTGAACCCTGAGTCTGCCGCCGAGACGGGTTCTTATTTTTCCCAGGCCCAAAGCCGCGTGGCACGTTGCTATCCCTTATCCCTATTGGATTTGGATCCCTAGCCCAGGCTAGCAAATAGCTCTTATCGGCTAATGTCTAGGCTCAGCTACGACGAAACAGGCTGTCCAGGTAAATACGTGCTGCCCGTCGGTCGGTATCCCCGCTTTGAAGCAGGAACAGCGAGAGTGCCGCCGTCACCACCCGATCCTGATCCCAGTCGGGATGGCGAGAGAGATAACCCTTGAGGGTATCGTGCAGCTCCTCCGGAATTTCGCTCAAAATACTGACACTGGGAGAACTCATAAGAAATACTCACTCCGGGTCGAAGGGGGGAACAGATGGGTTGGTTGCCACAGGCAAAGCCGGAACTGCTCGACAGAAGACAGCTCGAGACAGATCGGCAACGAAAAACCCAAAACGCCTAAGCGGCTGGAGAAAAGCGAAGAAACACCGGGCTGCTAATAACCCAGTGGAAGGGGTACAAGAGCAAAAACGACCGTTTGCCTGAACGGGACGGAGTCCCATACCCAAAACTGGCTGACTCTGGGGATGCGGTTGGGGGAAACCGCCCCATCCTTCATCCGCAGGTGGGGCTATTCTGCCCTCTGCCCCATAGGGGATGTCAATCCTGATCCGAGAAGATAATGTTACAGAAATCTTGGCTTCATCTTTGATAGCATCGGCAAAAACAACCTTATTCTGTTACCTTTTCTTGAGTGTATTCGCTCGAACCTTTTTATCCTCGTTTTTCCACAAAAAGCTTCGATGGCTGCAATGGAGGCAATCTGCTTGTGGAAAACTACCCCAAAAGCTGTGGAAAACCTGGGGAAAACCTGTGGATAGTTGGGAAATCTGGATTTGAACAAAAATTTGCTTAGGGATCCGGCCAGTCCAGCCGGTAGCGCAAAAACAGCTCTACGGATCCCGGATGGCACTCCAGTAGCCGTAACCGGGGCGGGGATCCCTGCAGTTGCCAACCTTCGATACTGGCGGGCGGGTCAGGATATCCACTCAGGAGTATCGGGGCCAAAGTCATCCACAACTCATCCAGCGCCTGGGCCTGCAAAAAAGCCCCCAGCAGTCGCCCCCCTCCCAGCACCCCCACCCGCTCTAGGCCCAGGCTTTTGAGGCGGAGCAGTCGAGCCAGCAAATCCCAATCCGCAGCCACCCAGACCTCCTCAAAGCCAGATCCCGGAGGCCAGGCTTGCGCTCCCGCAGGCGTTGTCCACAGCCAGCGGGTCAGGGGCTGTCGGAAAAAAGGCAGATCAGGGGGAATCTGCCCACTGGCGGAGCAGATGATCGTCAGGGGTTGGGGGGGGAGGCCCTGTGCAGCTCGTTGGCGCAAGAGTTCTGGATCCCGGATGCGCAGGCTGGTGCCATAAGCCCGCAAGGTGGCTGCTCCCATGATCAAGGCCTGTTGTTGGGCGGCTTGGGTTTCTAGGTGCTGATAATCCTCGCGGCTACCAAAGGAGGGGCGCTGCCGCCGATCGGCGGCGATTTTTCCATCCAGGCTCTGGGCAAAGATGGCAACCAGGTGGGGACGAGAGACCTTCAAGGGCAAAATCTTCGAGAAGGAGTAGGCAAACCCCGCAAATCGACCAGAATAGAGTCAGGCTGTGTTGAAAGGACAGGGGCACAGACTGCTGCCCTAGTCACGAGATGGGCTACACGGGATAGCTATGTTAGGAACACTCCAATCATCCACCATTCGGGTTGAGGTCGAGGCCGGTTCATCAACCTTGCGGCGCTGCCTGACAGAAATGGAGCTGTTGCGTCAATGGATCTGGCCTCAACAATTACAGGGATCCCTGCCCGAAAGCTTGGAAATGGGCAGCACCTTTAACGCCCAATGTGGCCCTGTCTCGATCATGCACCAAGTGGAAACCCTCCTGCCGGAGCGCTTGCGTTTGCTGATGTGGGGAGGAGCCGATGGCTACTGCGATTGGCTATGGGGAAATGGCTGGGTGCAGTTGCGGGTGGAGGCGGTTTCTCTGTTGCCTTTGGGCATGGGACAGTTGTTGATCCTACGGCAGCTCCAGCAGTTTGCTCAGCATCAGGAACAGCGTGAGTCATCAAAGGGATCATCAAGATGATGAAAAATCATCAACCCCTCAACCCACAAACATCGCGGAGAAACCAAGGAAAAATCAATAGTAATCCATTGCATTTGTAATGTAGGTGAACCGCTGGCTAGCTTCTGACTCACTTGTTGATACCTGTTGACAACAGCACTTACATCCCATCTTCCTGAGGGTTTTCCATTATGATAGGTGTAACGAAATTTGCTCCTTGTACTGGAGAGTCCCGATGAATCGGTCGACCAGTCCTGCCCCAGCCGCGATTGACCGGGAAAAATTCGAGATCCGCTTAGGAGAGGCTCTCAACAAAGCTGGACTGCTCACCCCGGCCCAACTGGCACAGGCCATGTGGGAAAAAGCGGACAACCCCTTGATGCTGGGGGAGTTGTGTATGGAGCATGGCTGGGTAGCCCCTGAAGATCTCTACCCCCTCATCCCAATCGAGTTGGTGCGCATCGGCGAGATCCTGATGTTGCACGGCTATCTGAAGCTGGAGCAAATTCATGAGGCCCTGACCTACCAAAAGCAACACCCCCAACGGAAACTTGGGGAGATCTTGGTTCAACAGGGCTGGGTGCAATCCCACTGGCTAGACTGGGCGCTCGCTAAGCAACAGCAGCTGCGTCGCCAAGCAGGAGCCGCCAACAGTTGGGAGGTGCTGCTGGAGCACTGGTCCACCATTCCCGATCAACCCCCCCTGTATACCTCTCCTTTACAAGCTGCCCGTGGGGCCTATCAAGCCACCCTGCAGTACAAAGCCCAACTGGAAAGCTACAAAGCGCAAGTGGCCGCCCTCGAGACCCAACTGGAGCAACAACGAGAACAGCAACGGGCCATGGCCGGCCAATCGGTGCAGCAGATCGCCGAGTTTCAAGCCCGCCACCACGAGCAGCAACAGCGCATTGCCGAATTGGAAGCCCAGCTAGCTGCCCAAATCGAACAGGCAACTCAGCAAAAAACGGCTGATCAGCAGCGCATTCAGGAACTCGCAGGCCAGCTCCAAGCTCAGCAAACCCAGGGCTCCGCCCAAACCCAAGCCCTGGCCGAACAACTGCAAACCGCCCAAACCGAACTGGAAACCCTGCGCCGCCGCTGCCACGAACTGACGGAATGGCAAGCCCAGGCCAAGCATAAATTCCAGGAGCTGGGATCCCAGCTGCAGCATCAACAACAATTACAACAGACCCAGGCCCAACAGATCCAAGCTAAGCTCCAGCAGCAACTGCAACAGGCCCAAGACCAAATAGCTGCCCTCAACCACACCCTGGAAGACCATCAACACCAGCTGCAACTGGCCCAATCCACCAAAAATCGCTTGGTTTCCGACTTGGCGCACGCCCGCAAAGAAACGGCTGAGGTTACTCACCGCCTGCAGATGCAGTATCAAGAGGCCCAAACTCAACTGCAAGCGGCCCAAGCCCAAGTGCGCCAACTGCAAGCCCAGTTGCAAAAAGCCGAAGAGGAAAACCGTACCCTAACAGCCGCCCTCGCCAAAGCGCAGCAGATGCCACCGCCGCTAGCCCCTGCTGCCCCCAGTCCCCCAGCCCCAATAGAACCTGAATCCGAGGACATCGAAGCACTGACCATTGCCGAGTTGGCCGCTGAGATGACCACCCCTGTAGCCGAACCCACAGATCTGCCCCCACAAGGGTATTTGGGCGAAGAGGATCTGGAAGCGTTACAGCGGGCTACCCCCTGGGTACAGCGCGTCTTGACACAATTGCGTGCTGCTGCCCTGATCGACAACCAGGGTATCGAAACGGTCATCCATGCCTGGGAAAAGGAAGGGGGTACCTTTACGGACGTGCTGGCTCACCACAGCCACCTCAAGCCAGAGACGGTCAAATTTTTCAGCGAAGGGGGGTACTCCGTCGCTCTGTCGGGGGGACGTCATGTGGCCGACTACCTCAAGGCTTCTGGATTGGTCAACGCCACACAAATTCAACAGGTACAAGAACACCTGCCCCCTGGTGGATCCCTGTGTTATGCCCTGGCTCAGGCAGGGATCCTTCATCGCGCCACCGCCCTGTATTTTGAGCGCAACTTTGGTGGACAAAAGCCCCGCCGCTCGTTGCGAGAAGAGCTGAGCTAAGGGGTACGCAACCCTTTGAACAGATGCTGGCTGTGAATTATGATGCAAATGATAATGTAAGCATTAGAGATGACAAGCATCAGAAATGGTAGAGATGGTAAAAAATGATAGATAGGTTTCTGACTATTGCATCTGACTATTGCGATTGAGAAGCCCAAATCATTCGGTAGTTCATTCAGTGTTGTCTCGATTTCTTCTGCTATGACTACGGAAGCTCCAACCCTGCCCGCACAGCAGTCGTCTCCGTCGAGAACACGGGTTCGCCAACCCTATCCTCACTTCAAGGTGATCGTCCTAGATGACGATTTCAACACCTTCCAGCACGTCACCGAGTGTTTACTGAAATACATACCCGGCATGACCTTGCCCCTAGCACGACAACTGACGGTGCAGGTGGATGCCGAAGGGCAAGCAATTGTTTGGGTAGGCCCTCAAGAACAGGCAGAACTTTACCACCAGCAATTGCTTCAGGAAGGCTTGACCATGGCCCCCCTAGAGGCGGCTTGAAGCACCAGCTGTTCGTAGCTTTTATCGATTGCAGCCAAGAGTTCCTCCTGACTCCAGCGGGCGTAGAGGCTGCTGGCAATGGCCAATCCACCTGCACCCACCCCTTCTTTCACATAGCCGCGTTCGTAGGCTTGCAGGGCAGGATGGTGGCTGTTCATCAAGCTCAGCTGCGTTGCCAAAAGGGGCACCGTTCCCAGTGATTGTGCCAACGCTACCGTGTTACCCGAGGGATCCGCCACCACCCAACGGGTAGTACCCACGGCTACATTCTCCTTAGGCCAAGGGATCCCGTGCTCTGCCCCCAAGCGCATCATCAGAGCGACCACCGCCAGCATTTGTGTACCCCCCGCCAAGAGCACCCTACCCTGCTGGGCCGCCCCCATGGCCAACCCGGCCACAAAGGGCTGCATGGGATCCCCCACTGCGGCCACCACCTGCAGCGCAGAAGCCCCTGCGGGAAGATTCGCCAACCCCTGACGCACCAAAGCCAACTTCTGAGCATGGTTACACACTGGGTGACTGCTGTTGACCATGCCCTCTGCCCTCCAGCCCAACCCCAGCAGCAGGGCCAAAGCTGTGGTTGTCCCCCCCGCCACACACTCCCCAATCACCCAATAACCGGAGCTTAGGCGGGATCCCCGCTCATACCCCTCCTGCCACAAAGAGCTCACCTGCTCAAGCGGCAAAGCTCTGCCCGTACTCAAACATTGAGCCACCCCTCTCCCCCTGACTGGAATGGCACCCGGCAAGGGATCCGGCAAGCCACAATCGAACACCTGGTACGGGATCCCCAACTCCGTCAGAATGGCGCGGCTGATCACCACCGGCGAGGGGTAGCCGTCCGGGGAGGTGGGCAAACGGTGAGAATGGCCCCTCAGCAGCAGTTCCCCGTCTGCCAGGGCAGTGTAACGGCGCAGGGCCGGGGTGGCACCTGCAGCCGAGATACCGGGGATCAGGGCCGTTTGCGTGAAGCCCAAACAAGCAAGAAACAGGGGTTGGGATCCCTGCACCCCTTCGCACCACTGCTGGGCCAAAGCCGGCTGAGTGTAAGCCTTAACACAAGGAAACGGGAGCATTGTAGACACCGAGCCAAACAAGCCAGAAATCCATCCTGAGCTAGAGCGGGATCCCGTACTCGCAGGAAGGCGACTCAGATCGGATAGGATGGGAACACCCAATACAGTTTATCCAGGGCAGACGGAAGACCATGAGCTTCTTCGACTCTGAGATCGTACAAGAGGAGGCCAAGCAACTGTTTCAGGATTTCCAAAACCTGATGCAGCTTGGGGAACAGTACGGCAAATTTGACCGGGAAGGTAAAAAAATCTTCATCGAACAGATGGAGGATTTACTGGAGCGCCAACGCATTTTTATGAAGCGGCTGGAACTCTCCGATGACTTTATGGCCCAAATGACCATCAAACAATTGCAAACCCAACTGGGGAGCTTTGGGGTCTCCCCCAGCCAAATGTTCGACCATATGAATCGGACGCTAGAGCGTATGAAAGCTGAGGCGGAATCTGAGCGCTGACCCGAAGGATTTAGAAGGGTTGAACATGTCCTCCTCTCGCCAAACTCGCAACCAGAAATTGATCCTGGAGGTGCTTCAGCATCAGTCACAGCCACTTTCGGCTCAGGAAATTTTCCTGGAATTGCGTAACGCCAACCACACCGTTGGACTGGCTACGGTTTATCGAGTTCTGGATGCGCTACGCAATGAGGGCAAACTGCAATCAGTCAACCTCGGGGATCCCCAGACTTACTATCAGGTCTTGCCCAGCAACGGCCACAATCGCCATCATCTGATTTGCACCCAATGTCGTCAGGTGATACCTCTATCGGGTTGTCCCGTTGGAGATTTGGAATCCCAACTTTCTGGGCAGTATCAATTTGTGATCGAGTACCATGTGCTTGACTTCTACGGCACCTGTGCTCGATGCCGTGGCGAGAGTGGGCCTGAATCTGGCTCACAGGAATCCACACTTCTAAAGGCCCAACCAAAATGATGAGCTATCTCTGGACGTTGTTAATCGGGTTGGCCGGTGCCCTGATTGGGGTAAAACTGAAGCTTCCAGCGGGAGCTTTGGTAGGTTCGATGGTGGCGGTGGGTTTGGTGAATGTCTGGGGGATAATTCCGATTCCGACTCCCCCAGCTGGGATTCGCTTTGCTATGCAGCTGGTGTTGGGCACGATCTTGGGTACCAAGCTTACTGCCGACACGTTTCTTGCTCTGAAAGATCTGTGGCGACCGGCGTTGCTTTGCACCGCCATTGCTATCGGTACCGGTGTGTTATCTGGGTACTTGGTCTCCCGTTGGTTGGGCATTGAGCGACTGACCGCTTTGTTGGGTACAGCGCCAGGGGGCATTTCCGATATGAGCTTGATCGCCCTGGATATGGGGGCGCAAACCAGTACGGTGATGGTCATGCACCTAGCGCGTCTGATCAGCGTCATTGTGGTGGTGCCTTGGGTGGTGCGGCTGCTGGTGCAACCGGGCACAAGTTAGGAAAACCCCTAGAACAGAAACAATAGGGTGGGTTAAACTGAGGGAGCGATACAGAACTTAACAACTGGGCCGCCACCTTGGAACCCTCCCTCTCTCCGTTCACCTGCCATGCCGACGAGGTGGGATCCGCTTGGGTCTCGGCTCCTACCCCTGCGGACACTCCCTCTAGAGCGGACGCTTCTCCTTGCGATGCGACGGTGGCTGACTGGTGGCCCCTGCACCTGCACTGGCAGGGAGAAGCAGATCCACTGCTCCCCAAACTGGTAGAGGTGGATCCTCTGTTGCGCTTGCTGCTGCTGGGAGATGGGTTTACCACTCGTAACCTTGCCACTTTGACCCAGGAACCAATTCAGGCTCATCTACTCGACACGGGGCCAGTGGATCTGTGGGCACAACAAAGTACCATCCCCAAATCGATGCAACGCCTGACCAAGGATTTGGCACGGCTGGGATCCCCTTTGATGCGGCGGCGCGTTTGGCTCAGTGGGGCAACCTCTCAACAGCCCTTGCTCTACGCCACCTCCTGGTGGAACCCCGACCACCTAGCCCACCACTTGCCGAACCCAGAAAACCCAATTGGCCAAAACCTGATCCAAGAACGACTGGAAACCTTTCGGGAGTTACGCAGACTTTATTGCGGCCAAGCGGATCCCATTGCCCAGCTGCTAGGCTGTCCCGGCCCCTTCTGGGCTAGGCATTACCTTTTGTTGCACAAGGGGGAACCCTTGACGGTGATCTACGAGGTGTTTTCTCCACGACTCAGTACTCAGGGCATCCAACGACGCACGGCTGCTGTTACCGAGGCCGCTACTTGCGGATCCGATTGGGCACTGGCGGAGATGCGGTGATACTCTTCGGGGGTCAGTTGGTTGGCGACGATCACCTTGCTGGCGGCGTTTTCAAACTGTTGTTCGATTTGCTGACGTTCTTCACTGCTGTTGGCCCGTTCAAGACGATTTTGGGTAGCTTGTAACAGGGGCTGCACCTCCACCAACGCCCGGGCAAAACGGTCGATCTGCTCCGCAGAGGGCTGAAAAGGAGTCTCTGGCTGAGTTGTCGTCATGGCTTGTGAGACGGTGACTTCCTGCACCAGTTCTCCTGCCACGGCAGAGGAACGGGGAACTACCCCTTCAGAAACAGGGATCCCGACTGGACCCGTTGCCGCACTCAAATGAACCGCGTCTTCCACAGTCGTTTTGTTGGCCATTTCTAGGCTTTGGGCCGGGCTTAAGCTGTTCCAGAGGGCCAAACCCACTAAACACAGGGCTGCCCCTGCCAATCCAGCACTCAACAAAGTCGGCCAACTGGGGGTAGGAGGAATCGGCTCCGGGACAGGTACCACCGCCACAGGTGGACGGGGGGGTAAGGATTTCGGTTTGAGGCTAAGATCGTAAGCCTGCCGTTGCTGGCTATCACTTAAGACCCGGTAGGCGCGCTGCAACTGCAGAAACTCCCGTTGGGCCAACTGGCGCAGATACTCCGGCGTTTCCGCAGGCAACCCATCAGGATGAACCTGACGGGCACGTTTTCGATAGGCAGTTTTGATCTCCTCTAGGCTGGCCTGAGGGTCAAGCCCCAGCTGTTGATAGTAGGTGGGTGGTGGGGTCGGCATGGGAGCTAACGGTAGCAGAACATTCATCACCGAAGCAGAGAGATGGGATCCCTGCCCTCTCTGCTTCAGACCAGCATATCCTGCCCATTCTCTGAAGGCTTCCAAAAGGTAGTTTAACCCCTAAGAGCTCGAGAACGTTCCTGCGCTGTATACGTAGCTAGGGCTTGCCCCGCTGTAGGCGTGCGGCGTCAGGATACAAAGTGCTAGACACTGCTGCGCTAGGGAGTCTCCCCACTTGCTAAGTGGGGTATAAGCTGCCCCCGTAGGCTGAAAGCCGTGCGCAGCAGTAAGCACCTACCACAACATCTGGAAAATCTGCCTCAACAACAGTGGGCTATGCCCTCATCCCCGACCACAGGGACAGATTCAGCGCCTGTTCACGGGACGGAGCCGCACTGATGATGCCATACTCCGCCATCCGCTCTGCGGCCAGCATCCAGCGATCGCCATCAATCACCCCCAACTGCTCCGATGAAATGCCCCGCAGCACATACTCCGCTACCAGTTCGAGTGATCGCGTCTGGTACCCCACATCAGTGTACTTGCTGCCCGGTTCCGCATACTTCTCTGCCACTAGGGTTGCGGTGCCAGGAATATCCGCCAGGGCCGCGGCCCAACCTGCAAAACTGGCTTCCAGGAACGCTTTCACCATGTCTCCATGGGCTGCTAACATCGCATCGGTAGTGAAAAAGGTTTGGGCATAGGCGTCGTAGCCATAAGTATCCATGGGGAGCAAAATCGGCTCCTTACCCACCTCGTTGGCAAAGGCGATGGGTTCATCGACCGCATAACATTGCAAGGCCGCCAGTTCACCCCGGATCAGACGACCAATCTTATCTTCATAGGGAATCTCAATCACCTTAATCGCGTCGGGAGCAATGTTATTTACCCCTTTCACCAGTTCCATCACCTTCACCCCATCCACATGCACTCCCACGGTCTTGCCCACCAAGTCTTGGAGGGTAGTGAGGCCGCTGTCGGGCATGGTCATTAGGGCATAGGGAGACGCCTGGAACATGGTGGCTAGAGCCTTCAGGCTGGCTCCTTCGGCCTGGGCTTCTAAAATCAGGTTCTGTTCCGCACAGCCAATCATCATGCTAGAGGCTGCCACGGTTTCGGGCACCACCATATTCGATTCCCAGGGTTTGATCACCACCTCCAACCCCTTGTCGGCATACAACCCCAAATGGTCAGCCAGTAGCAGCCCTGCAAACTGGACGTTAAACTTCCAATCCAGCTGCATCACCAGGTTGCCCTCCCCTTCCAAGGCTACGGCAAACGGCACCCTTAGCGAACTGGCACTAGCGGCTGCCACACCAGCTCCCATGGAATAGGCTAAAAATGAACGACGACGCATAAGATAACCTCTTCTGAAGACACACAGCAGCCCATCCATCACCCGTCTTTGGCAATAGTTGGGCACTGATTTTGCGGATGTACATCCTTACCTCTGCAGACCCTAGCCAGTTGTTATGGGAGACGAAGTAACTGGCGCTACAAAAGTAAAGTTTTGTATCGTCATGATTTCCTCCAGGCAGAGGCTGTGAGAGCCTTGACACTGTTGCACCTCACCCGCCAGCAATTTCTGCTTCCACAGGTAAGGACTCCAGCCCACTAACGCGACGAGAATTCCGGGCTCTACCGGTCAGTGTCGAGTGGATGTCACGACACGTAAACTCCAGCCAAAGGCGCACTCAAAGCTTCCTCCAGCTCCGCCAGACCCAGTCGACGCTCTAGAATATCCATCACTTCGCGGCCAAAGTCATTCGGGTTACGATCCCAGGCTTCTAAGCACACCTCTCCAAAAAAGGATCCCATTGGTTCTGGGTTCCAGAGCAATTTCCGGGCCGTCCAAGGGGTCATGGTCATGGGGTTGAAATGTTCATCAATCACCCCTATTTTGCGAGCATAATCTTCTAAGTGAGTGTGAGGTTGTAGGCCAATAAAAAAGATGGCGGGTTCCACCTTATCCCGGCCAAAGATAGCCTCCAGTTCACGATGATACCGTAAGGTTTGCCGAATGGTTTCCGGTCGCTCATCAATTACATTGAAGGAGTAATTGACCGAGACCAAATCCTGAAATCCCGCCTGCTTGAGATAACGACAACTATCCAATACTGTTCGCAGGTTATAGCCCATGCGCATTTTGCGTACCAATTCCTGGGATCCGCTGGTAATGCCGATCTCGAAGTAGCTCATACCGGTTTTGACCATCAGATCCGCTAACTCTGGCGTGAGGTTGTCGGCGCGAATATAGGCAGCCCAGCGAATATCTGTCATGCCAGCAGCAAGGATCTTTTGCAGCAACTCTACTGCATCTTCAATGTATCGACGAGCCGGGATAAATTGGGCATCTGTAAACCAGAAATTCCGTACCCCCCGTTCATACAGTTGCAACATTTCCCGAACCACTTCATCGGCAGGATTGATGCGCACCTGTTTGCCTTCGATGACAGTGTAGATGCAATAGCAGCAGTTGTGGGGACATCCCCGCTTGGTTTGCACCCCAATGTAAAAATCGCCCCCCTCTAGGTAATACTCAATTTCCGGCCAAATCTCTTCGATGTAGCTGTAGTCACAGGCGGTCTTTTGCAACGGCTGTGGCGGCTCATGCACCATTCCCCGGCGCGGTTGTTCCAGTTTGGCTCGGTAGCAACGCTCAGAGGCCAGGCTCTGTCCCTGAATGACTTTTTCCAGTAGGGTTTCCCCTTCCCCGACCGAGATGATCGTGCCTTTGGGTAGAGAACGGCCCAGTTGTTCGTAAAAAACACTCACGGCCCCGCCCCCCAACACCACCTCCGCTTGGGGTTTGTAGCGTCTTGCCCGGCGGATCCCTTGCCAGACCAGGCGGGTATTGCGCCAAATCTCGCCATAGTAGGCCAACACCAACTTGAGGCTATTTAGGGATCCCCGTAATTTCTTCAGGGGATTGCGGGCGTAGAGAAACTCGAAGGAGTGCTGCAACAGATTGCCAGCCCGCCCATTCACCGGGGCATAGACTTGAATATCCCGCCAGGAAAACACCAGCAAATCTGGCTGGAAATGGTCGATCTGCTCTAGCATGCGACGGCGAAAATCTAAGGGTGGGAAGGTGCCCATATCGAAGATGCGCTGCTCGACATTGGGAAACCGCTTATGGACGTGATCCGCCAAATAGACCACCCCAATCGGGAAGATCGGGTTGCAGGGCAGCCGCACGTAGAGAATTTTCTGAATCTTCAGGTCCGAAGCCATACAACCTGAAAAGCTCGTTTACATACCTTCACCTTACTGCTATTTCCGACTGTATGTCGGGTCTAAGGTCAGAGGCAGATCTAGCAGCACCTGCGATGGCAATGCCAGCAGCAACAGAAACAGAAGTTGAGCCCAGCCATTTGGCTAAACAAAGGGGATCCCTTACGAAGAGCAGCGTAAAGCCCCCGGTTTCTAACTGGGGGATATAAGCGCACAGGCTGAATTTATTCAGCCGTGGTGTGGGTCGTTGATGTATTCCAACACCTTCTGAGTACTAATCTTCCCGGTAGTGTC
>NZ_JAFIRA010000038.1 GCF_022848905.1 Thermostichus vulcanus str. 'Rupite' | reverse complement strand
CTCGAAGTAGCGCACCTCAGGATCCATACCGGCTCGACCCACAAGGGTGACCAGGTTCAGGCTCATGGGCATCTTCTCCAGACCGCGGTACAGCTTTTGTTGTAGCGTTTGCAGGGGATCCCTGTCACCCCAGGCTGCCTCCACCCCAGAATCTAGCGGAGCACTGTAACCTTTTTGAAATGGGTTAGGGACACTATCGTTGTTGCGGCAAACCCACGTTCACTTTAGGGTTGGCGCAGCCTGCCGTAGGCATTGTTGCTACGCAACGCTAATGCTACGCGACACGCGACTGCGGAGCATTGAAAGGCTGTAACGGCCAATGAATGATTGACTCCTCCGTCATTTTCAGGCACAACTTCATCTTAAAAGAGTCAAAATAGACGTAAAGGTTCATATGGATTCGTAATCAAGCCCCAAGTTGATTTATCGTAGAGCGATTTGGTGGTTCCTCTTTGATAACGTACTGACTTTGCTTTCTGAGTAGCCATGAGACTTAAACTGACTCCCCGACAGCGAAAGATCTTGTGGGCAACGGTGCGCAGCTACATCGCCACGGCTGAGCCTGTGGGATCCAAAACCTTGGCCCAATCCTATGACCTAGGGGTAAGTACAGCTACCATTCGCAACGACCTGGCTACCCTCGAACAGGTGGGGTTATTGTTTCAGCCCCATACCTCCGCAGGCCGGATCCCCTCCGACTTTGGCTATCGGGTTTATGTCAACGATCTGCTAGCTACACCTTCCTCCCACAGCACTGGGATCCCTTACGATACACCCCAGCCAGCTCCTCATCCTGCCCTGCAACGGTTGATGGAGCAGCTGAATCGGCAATTGGGCGATGACTTGGACAGTTTGTTGCAGCGGGTGGCTCAGCTCCTGGCCCACTTGAGCGGCTGTATTGCCCTGATCACGCCTCCACAGGGGCCGGTGGTTGCCATTCATCATGTGCAGTTGGTGGCGGTATCCCCGGGGCGGGTGATGGTATTGGTGGTAACTGACTCTTACCAAACCTACTCAGCCATGGTCAGCCCACCGGAGTGGCCCAGTGACCGGCTAGAAGACGAACTCCAGCTACTCAGCAACTTCCTCACCCTAAAGCTGCGGGGCAAAACCTTTGCAGAATTGCAGGACTTGAGCTGGCTGAAGCTAGACGAAGAATTTCGTACCTACGGCCATTGGCTCCAACAACTGCTGCGCTCTGTGGTGCAACGGTATCTACAGCCCCCCCTTGGGCAGGTGTTTAGTGCCGGGATGACTGAGCTGATGCGGCAACCGGAGTTTTCCCAGGCCCAGCAAGTCCAGGCGGTGGTGCAGTTGATCGAGGAGGGATCCCAGCAACTGCAGGGGATGATTGGGCTGCCTCCTATGGGCGGGGTAACACCACAGCCCCAAACAACAGCAGGCTCCATCGATGAGGAGGAAGGCAATAGAGAAGAGGATCCCCATCACCCCAGGATCCCTGTGATCATTTACATTGGCAGTGAAAATCCTCTTGAGTCTTTGCACCACTGCACAGTTATCGCCTCCACCTATCACCGGCGCTCTTCCCCCCTCGGTACGGTTACCCTGTTGGGGCCAACCCGGATGGCCTACGAGCGCAGTATTGCAGCGGTACAGGCAGTGGCCTCTCATCTCACCCGCGCCCTTGCTTAAGAAACTCCGTTGCGCTTAAAGCGGATCCGGTGTCACCGTGGCCAGGCTCTCTCCGCTGCACCTGCGAGTCCAGCACACCATCCGACAGAAACACCTTTTTTACCCCGGTCAGCGGCTGCTCATTGGGCTTTCGGGTGGCCAGGATTCCTTTTGTCTGCTCAAGATTCTGCAGGATTTACAACCCCGCTGGGGCTGGGAGTTATTTGTCCTCCACTGTGATCACCGCTGGTCGGAGGATGAAACCGATTGTGCTCAATTCTTACAGAAATGGCTGCAGCAGCAGGGCCTACCCCATGCGGTGGAAACGGCTGATCCAATCCGTTGGGATGAGGCGGGGGCTAGGGCTTGGCGTTACCAACAACTGTCCAAATGGGCCAAGGCTTGGGAGTGTTCTGCTGTGGTGACTGGGCATACTGCCAGCGACCGAGCGGAAACCTTCTTGTTCAACTTGCTGCGGGGTACAGGAGTGTCTGGGTTAACCAGCCTGGATTGGCAGCGCCCTGTGGAGGCTCGGGATCCCGATTCTCCGCGTTTGGTTCGGCCTTTACTGGAGGTTTCCCGTCCAGAAACCGAGCAGTTTTGCCAAGCCTATTCCTTACCCGTCTGGCCGGATCGCAGCAATCAGGATTTAGCCCATGCCCGGAATCGCCTGCGCCTGGAGGTGATCCCTTATTTGCGGGAGCATTTCAATCCTCAATTGGAATTGGCTTTGAACCGGCTGGCCTCTTTGCTGGCAGCCGAACATGAGGTGGTCTTGACGCAAGCCACCCAACTTTGGCCAGTGGTGTACCAGTCAAATCCACCCAGGCTGTTGCGGGATCCCTTGCGGAAGGCTCCTTTAGCGGTTCAGCGGCAGATTTTATTCCAGTTTCTGGAAAAGGTATTGCCTCATCACCCCAGCTTTGCCCAGGTGGAGGCTGGGATCCGTTTGCTGCCCATGGGCCGTGGCAGCCGTACTCCCGATTACCCGGGTGGCGGGTGGATAGAGGTACAAGGAGAGGATTTGATTTGGAGGGATCCGGGAATTTCTTAAATCCTAGCGAGGAATCACATAGCGATCCTGGGAAAGGCGTTCATCCCCGCGATACACACTCACCTGGAGGTGCTGCTCATCTAACCAATGGTGCTGCACTTGCAGAGAAGGAACTGGAGCCACTTGTCGGGATCCCCGCCCCAGCACCGATACCGCCAGATGCTGCCCTTGGATTTCTGCTCGCACCCTTACTGGCCAAGGGAAAGGATTCCTCAACCGCAGATCCGCCAGCCCATACCAAACGGTGGCATCCAATCCGGCAGGCACGGACTCCACAACAGTGTAATGGGGATGTCGCTCCACCACCTCCAGCCCTGCCAGCAAAGCGGCATTGTACAGACTGGAAGAGACTTGGCAAATTCCGCCCCCTACGGAATCGAGGGTTTCGGCCACCATAAACACCGGCGCCGGCAAATAGCCTCGTTCCAAGCGGCGCGGCCCAACGACCTGATTAAAAGAGAAAGTCGCTCCCGGTTGAATGTAAACCCCATCCAAAGCCTGGGCCGCTAGGCGGATGTTGTGGATCTGGGATCCGCTGCGCTGCTGCAAAGAGGTGACGTAGCGGCTGAGGGTGGTCGGGGTGGGATCCGTCCACCACAAAGCCAGTAGAGCCAGCAATGGCCCCATGAGCAAGAACAATCTCCGTCGATTGCGGGTGGACACTAGACCTTGCCTGTCAAGACGGGTTCTCCCCGCGGCTCTCGGGGACTGGTGGGGACTTGGGCCGTAATCCACAGTTCTTGGGCACGGGTTCCGCTGGGCGGGGTGCGAGGCGGGCGCATCGCCACAATCGCTGAGCCGTAAGCATCGACTTGAAAATCGCCACAGTAGAGAATGTCGCCGTTGTCCAGCTTCAGCCAGAGGTGATAGCGCTCCCCCGAGGCCAGTTGCGGTAGATGGGTTGCGGCCAAAACGACCTCCTGCCACTCCCCAACCCGGAATAGCAGGTTGGCCACCCCAGTCTCACCCTGCAAATTCACCAGACGGGATCCCGGTTGTTGCAGAAGGTTGGCCAACTCTTGCACCGATTCCAATTGGGCCAGTTGCAACGATTGACGCAATCGCCAATTATCCAGACCCAGCAGCACCAAAGCCACCGCCACTAGGCCGGCCAACCACCGCCACCAAGCCTTGAACCGACTGGCTGGCAGCGCAGGCAAAGCAGATTGAAGGGGCAGGGGTGCTTCTGCCAAACCCACTTCCGCCAAAACCTTGTCTCGTAAACCCGCAGGCGGGATCACCCCGGGCAAGCCGTAGGGCAACAATTCCAGGGTCTCCTGTAACGCTCGCAATTCCACCGCCAACTGGGGATCCTGTTGCAGGCGTTCTTCCAGGGCACGGGCCTCTTCGGGAAGCAAATCCCCAAGCAGGTAGCCTGCCAGGTCTTCGTTGGCTTGACCCTGGCCCATTTCATTTTCAAATTCAGAGGTAGATTCAGACAATTCAGACATAAAAGCGGGCAAACATAACTCAACGGAGAAGGGGCTGCAAAGATCCACGCAATTTGAAGAGGGCCTGGCGAGAGCGGGTTTTGACGGTTCCCAAGGGGATCCCCAATTGTCGGGAAACTTCCGCCTGGCTTAACCCCTGGTAGTAGAGCAACTCCAGAATCTGCCGCTGGTTTTCGGGCAATTGGCTGAGGGCTTCCTGCACCACCTGACGACGTTCCTCAATGGAAATCTGTTCAAAAGGAGCTGGCGTCAGGGTGTCGGCGCTGAGAATAGGCTGCCAGCGTTCCAAAAAGCGCTGTTTGCTCCCCTTGGAACGGAGACGGTCAATGGCTCGAGAACGGGTCAACACACACAGAAAGCTGCTCAGGGATCCGCGCCGCACATCATAGCTGGGTTTTCGCCAGAGGGTGACAAACACCTCCTGCGTCAAATCCTCAGCATCGGTGGCATTGGCCATGATCTTGAGGGCTAGCCCGTACACCAACCCGGCATAACGGTCGTAGAGCACACTGAGAGCGGTAGCTTGCCCAGCCTTGAGAGCCTCAATCAGCTCAGAATCGCTGCGAGAGGGCAAATCGCTCAGCCGAGGAACATCAGACATAGAGCCAGCATCTAGCCCCACAACGAAGCGCGCCGGGGTGCGGCGCAGGAAGAAGATAGACTTGATGACCTTTTGGGTCGCGCGGTTCCCGCCGTCACGACAGGGCTGCGTAGACCGTAGGTCGTTTCTAGCAAGAGGGTGCTGTAGATGCAGCACGTTCCTGAAACCATACTTTATCCTAATGGGTTGCGGCTCCCTCTCTTGTCTGCGTGCAAATTTGAACGCAAACCCATGCACTCCTTGTCGGTAGTATCCAGTCGGCTGACCCGTCCGCGCGTAGATCAATACTACTGTCGCTTGCACAGGATCCCACCTCCAGAACCCAACTCGCGCTCTGAGCCAATCCTCATTTCCGCTATCCTCGATACGGCTGCC
This sequence comes from Thermostichus vulcanus str. 'Rupite', assembly GCF_022848905.1. Lineage (NCBI taxonomy): Bacteria > Bacillati > Cyanobacteriota > Cyanophyceae > Thermostichales > Thermostichaceae > Thermostichus > Thermostichus vulcanus. Next base: position 34,147 of record NZ_JAFIRA010000038.1, on the reverse strand, counting down.
CCCTGCTTTTGGATTGCATTATTTAAGGGGGATCCCTGGCATGGAGTTAAGGGCTAGAGGATCCCTGTTAGAAGATCTTGAAGATCTCTATTTTTTGTAGCTTCCTCAAACCCTGATTCCAACTTCATCTAGGGTGACTCTAGAGAGGATTCCGTCATGGTTTGTGTAACTTCCCCCGCAAGTACGACCTCCAACTTGCTGGCAATAGCGGCAATCCAAGACTGATCCCGTTGGGTAAAACTGCGGGGAGTATCGCTGCCCAAAATCAGGCACCCCGTTTCTCCGATCGGCTGACACAGTACCGCCTGGGATCCCGTGGGTAAAATCCGATCAAATTCAGCTCGGGCTGGAAACAACTTCAAGTCCACCAGGTAAACAGGTCGGCCCGTCCGCAAAACCCGCTGCAGAATGCTCTTGGGCTCAATCTGAGGCAACTGTCCGGCACTAGCCAGTAGACCCCGTTGCAGCAGGGTTTGTCCCTCGACCCAAACCAGTACCGTGCGAGCAGCAGTGGTGGTCAGTAGGGTATGGGAGGCCCAGGCCAGCTCCAGCTTGGCAGCCTCCGATAAGCCAGGGTGCCAGTCGAGGCCCGGGATCCCTTGTAGGGGGATGGTTTTGGGAGCAATCGGTTGGATCTGCTGCCAGAGGAGTCCGGTCAAAATCAACAAAGCACTGAGGAGGATCCCCAAAGCATCCGAGCGCGACTGACTGGTGGACAATTCTGGCGTAAAAAGCAGCCGATTCAAAACCAGTAGGCCGCTACCCAAAATGCCCGCGAATAAGGGCAATCGCCTCAGCCAACGATTCGGATCCCTGGAGGTTGGAGAGGATTCGACTGGCAAAGCAAACGTAAGAGGTAAAAAGAGGTCTAAGTTCAGGTTACAACTTTTCCCAGTGTTGGCGAAGCTGGTTAGAAGCGGCTCCAAATGCCGAGACGATCCTGTTGCGCTCTTTCCTGCAGACCACCGTAGTAGCTGTCGTACTTAATGTTGTGGCTGTAGGGGACGATGCGCGCCAAGCCATTGCGCACCAACATCGCATTCATCTGGTGGCCTTCTAACCAAACGTAGGCTTCCACCAAGCCTGTGGCATCTTCGTTACGCAGCAGCTTATCCCCCTCCAGTTTGACGGTGCGGTACAGGATGCGCTCACGCATCAGTTCAATCGCCTGTTGGTGGTAGGGGTTCTCTTCCGAGCTGATGCCTTCGATGCCTGCCAGCTTGATCAGGCGCATTTTCTGTTCCCCTTGAATTTGCACCACCAAGGTCTCACCATCCACCACCCGCACCACAATCGCATCCGGGTAGCGATCAAAGCGGTGATTATCGAAATAGAAGCTGGTGTCGGGCACCACCCGAGGCTCTCCAAATCCGTGGCTGGGCATGACCTGCACGGCCAAAAGCAGCCCCAATGCAGCAGAGCCGAGAGCAACACGCTGGAACATGACTTTTCCCCATCCTTGGATACAGCTCGCCTTTTGACAGCCTGCCCTCTTTTGTAAGGGGGAGCCTCCCACGGCAGCATTCAAGGTGTAATGGTAGCCGCAACTGCCCAGAAAACAACCCCAAAGCCATTCTGCACCGCAGTCTAGTTGGAGTCTAGCTGGGTGAAGATGTGCCGTTGGCTGGGGGGGATCCCGCTTTGGCTTCCAAAGAACCGATGCGACTGAGCAATTCCTGATGGCTTTTCTTGAGTTGATCCAGTTCTTCTCGCAATTGTTGCGTGGATTGCTCACCCCCCAAACGGGATTGCACCTTTTGAATGGCTTCATTGATGCGCCGTTCAATGCGGCCATCCTGTGTACCCAGGCTTTGCAAGAGAGGGATGGCTTTCGGGCTGTTCAGTTGGCTCAGGGCCGTAATCACCGCCATTTGGGTAAAGAAGGAAGTCTCGCGGCAGAGATCCCCCAAACACTCCAGAACCCGTGGATTTTCTTGATCGGAGGCGTAGGTGCCTAAGGCGCGGATGGCTGCCAAGCGCAAGGGTTGTGGGATCCCCAACTGGGTATGCTGCAAAAGCAAGTCCAGGGCTTTTTCCGAACGCTTCATTTGGGCCAAGCCAGACAGGACTCCGGCCCGCACCACCTCATTCCAGCCCGCCTTTTGCTCCAGGGCGGTTTGGAACAGAGCTACCACCTCGGCTTCCTGCGGTTTCGGTTCCAAGGTTGAGCCGGCAATGGTACCCAGAGCCACGGCTGCTGCCGCTTCCACCTGATAGCTGGGATCCCCCTGCTCCAGGAAGGGCCGAATCACTTGGAAGTTCTCCAGGGATTTCTGTTGGCTCAGGGCTTCAATGGCCGCTTTGCGCACATGGGGGCTGGGATCCTGAAGGGTAGATCGCAACACCTCAAAAGCTTGATCCAGAGAGAGGCTGCCCAGGGCTTTGCAAATTTCCACCCGCACATGCCAGTAGGGCTCCTGCTTGAGGGCAGTTTCTAAGGCACGCACGACTTCCACTCCCCCTTTTTTGGCCAAAGCCTGCGCGGCCAGCAGGCGAGCAATGGAATCAGGGGCATGGTAGAGCTGAGCTTTCAGTTCCGGGATCCCATAGGTGAGTTCCACGGTTTTGAGGGTGTGGTTGCCATGATCAAAACTGATAAAGCTGGGTTTTTCTTCCAGGGGGAAGTAGAAACTTTGCTCGGCTTCGTGAATACGCACAGTGAAGGTTTTTAGCTTGGGAACGGGGCTAGATTTACTGACAAACCCGAACACAATCGGGATGCGCAGATCGAATAAATACTCTTTATCCTGGGTTTGGGTGACGGTAACTTTGGCCAGATTTGTATCGGGATCCCAGCTGTAGGCAACCTTGTAGTCGGGATGACCACCACGGAACACATATTGGTCAAACAAAGGGGCCAGATTTTGGCCGGTAGCTTGGTCGATTGCCCGCAACAGATCGATGGTCTCGACGGTGCGGTGGGCGTGATTGTGAACAAAAGTTTGAATCGCCTTTTGAAACAGATCATCTCCCAACTGGTGCCGAATCATATGATAGACACAGCCACCTTTCTGGTAAATGTGACAGTCGTAGAGCTCGATGGCTTCTTTGTAAATATGGGTTACCATTGGGCGACGATAGCGGTTGCTGTCTTCATTGAGGTAGGCCTGTTGGTCTTGATAGCGGTGATAGGCAGCCTCTTCATAGCCAGTGGTATATTCCTCCCAAAGCACCTCCGCATAGGTGGCCATCCCTTCTTTGAGCCAGGCATGGGACCAATGCTTGATCACCAGCAGATCCCCAAACCACTGATGAGCCAGTTCGTGAGCCACCAATGACTCCGTCCACAGATAATCCAAAGCCGCCCGTTCATCCATTAAGCAGCGATCGGTGAGGAGGGTGGTGGAGGTGTTTTCCATGCCGCCAAAGATAAAATCTGCCACACACACCTGGGCATATTTCGGGTAGGGATAAGGGTAGCCAAAAGCATTGGAGAAAAACTCGATCATGGCGGGGGTTTTACCCAGGGATCGCTTGGCATCTGCCTCACGCCCTTTTTCTACCCAATAGGTAACCGGGATCCCTTGCCAATGGTCTTGAATCTCCGCGAAGTCGCCCACAGCCAGGGTCATCAAATAGGTGGGGTGTACCTGTTCTTGGTACCAGTGATAACGGGTTCTGCCCCCCGGCAGTTGCTCCACCGCCAGCAAACGGCCATTGGATATGACCCGGTAGGGATCCGGCACCGTCACCACCAATTCGGAGGTGGCCAACTGGCCAGGATAGTCAAAACAGGGGAACCAATAGCGGGAATCTTCATCTTCCCCTTGCGTCCACACTTGCACGGGTTTATTGGGGTAGTGGGCACTGGGTTTGATGAAGTAGAGGCCCCGTTCCGGCTTTTCCAGACGGTAGGTAATCTCCAGGGTAAGGGGATCCTCACCAGTGGGTTGGCTGAGCTGAATCTGGAGGCTCTCGCCATCATCTGTAAAGGTTTGCGCTTCCCCATCCACCTGTACCGATTGGATCCCAAGGCGCACCGCATCCAATTTCAAGGTGTGGATCCCGGCCCGAACGGGTTGCAAGCGAATCTGGCAGTGGCCCAAGACGATCTCAGACTCCAGATCCAAGTCCAACTGCAAGCGGATATGCTGCACCTGCCCTGGACGATCCGGGGTGTAGTGGGGGCGAGAACCCGGTAGGGCAAAGGGCTTGTATTTGCTTTCCGTATCCAGTCCGCCGAAGATCAGGTTCCAGGTGTGGGCATCCAGTTGGGTCATAGAGCTAGAGCAGGGTATAGGCGAGAGGGGTTTGGTGAGCTCAAGCCTAACCCACTCGTATTATCCTTGCGGGGTCGCTTGTTGGGGAGAACCCTTGAGATGGAAAGGATCCCTCGGTGAGAGACTTTTCCCGTATCTTCCGTATCTAGTGTCTTTGCTGAATATCTTCTGGTTTTAACCACTATATGTGCAGAATATGTGCAGATTGCAGAGGGTTATGGCTGCAAGCTGGGAACCCTTTGTGTGGGTTTGGATGGAGGGTGAGCGAGCAGCTCAATCCCTCTCTGAGCAAAGCAGAGAGCAATCCCAGGCAGGTAAGATTCAGGCATCCATATTAAAGGTCAATTAAGTCCAGGATTGTTGTATCCAATGCCCCCTTTTCCAGGTCTGGCCGATAAAATGAACGGCATAAAATGGACACGGCACCCCCTAATCTGGACTCTATCTATGGATCATGCTGCTTCCGTGGCCCGCCGCTACATGAAACTGTGCGAGGCCTATCTCTCCCTGAATGAAGCCTTTGACAAGTTGGATCAATCCCATAGCAACCTACAGCGCCGCTGCAAGGGACTGTTCAGCTTTTTCAGCACCGCCCAGCAAGCTCTGACCCAGCTTCCCCTTCTACAGCAACGGATGGAGCAAAGCGACCGCTGGCTCAACTCATTACGGGAAGAATTGCACGTTAAGGAAACCCGAATCGGCGAATTGATCGCCAACTACGATCAAGTCTGTGGTGAGCTGGATTCTACCAAAACCGAACTCATGAGCGCGCAAGCCCTGATCGAAAAACTGGAAGTAGAAAATGCTCAAATTTTGGAACGGTTAAGTCAGTTGACCCACCTAGGAGATGAGATAGCAGACTTGAGAGAACAACTGGCCCAAGCCAACACTGCTCGTCAGGAAATCGAAGCTCGGAATCGTCAGTTAGAGGGCACACTGGGAGACCGGGAGCAACAGATTTACAGCCTACAAGAGCGGCTGGCCCAGGCCGAACAGGAGATCAGCCTCCTGAAAGCACAACGGGAAGAAGCACAGCAAATCGCCCAACTGGCCACCACCCGTGCCGAACGGGCGGAAGCCAATCTGCACGCTCAAGAAGAGGAGCTGCAAGCGTTACAGGGCAAACTGCATCGCACCGAACAACAACTGGCCATGGTGGCGCTCAATGAGTTGGAACTGTTGCTCAGCGATGGGTCAATGATGACCTTCCAAGAGGCAGAACGGGCGATGGAAGCAGACGAGCAAGTGTTGGAAACCTTGCCTTCTTCTCTTTCCGAAACCGAGCGCATTCTGCGGGAGATCGATCAGTTTATTTCGGAGTTTTCCGGGCAGGCGAACCCTCAAGCAGCCTAAAGCTCACGAGAGGCTGATAACTTGACAAGCCTAGAGGGGCAACCGAAGATCGCTGCACAAGGGAACTGCAACTTGCAATGGCGGCCAAAAAACCAACCTCGGAGATTCAGCCCAGCTTATTTGGAGAGGAGTTTCAACCCGCTGCTCCTGCCCAAGAGGCTGTTCCCGATTGGCAGCGGATCCCTTTGTCAGCTCAAGTGCCGATCCCACCCGGAACCTACACCCACCTGGAACAACTGAAACAGCATTGCCTGGCCTGTCAGCGCTGTGAGTTGGCGGCAGGTCGTACCCATGTGGTGGTGGAACGGGGCAATCCCAAGGCGAAGATCCTGATTATCGGGGAAGGGCCAGGAGAAAACGAGGACCTGCAGGGGCTACCCTTTGTGGGCAAGTCGGGCCAGTTACTGGATAAAATCCTCGCCTCCGTGGGGTTGGATCCCGAGCGGGATACCTATATCTGCAACGCGGTTAAGTGTCGCCCCCCCAACAACCGTGTGCCCACCGCCGAGGAAATGGATGCCTGTCGGCCTTACCTGCTGGAGCAGATTCGGCTGGTGGATCCGGCAATTATTCTGCTGACGGGGGCGACCTCTGTCCGCTCGATCCTGGGAGATAAGCGCGGCATCACGAAAATACGGGGGGAATGGATACAGTGGCAGGGGCGCTGGTGTATGCCGATTTTTCACCCGGCCTATTTGTTGCGCAATCAAGCTCGCACCCCCGGCAGTCCCAAGTGGTTGATGTGGCAGGATATTCAAGCGGTCAAGCAAAAGTATCTGGAACTCACCGAAGTCCCAGCGACAGATGAGGAACCAGAGTTTTAAGGGATCCCCTCTATGGTTGCCCCTCAACCCAGCCCAATCACCATCGAACACCTCTGCTTTCGCGTTCTCCCCTCTGGCCAAGCAGAATTTCTCAGGCAAGATGAGCAGATTTGGGGATCCCCGCTGCGGGAGCATCCCGGTTTTTTGCGCAAGGAAACTTGGTTGGATGGGGAGGATGCCGAATTGGTGCACATCATCATCCACTGGGCCAGCCGTGCCGACTGGAAAGCTTTCCCTCCAGAAAAGGTTGAGGCCCTGGATCGAGCCATGCAGCCGTTTTATGTCCGGCTAGAGCAGGTGAAAGAGTATCAGTTGTGGGCGTGACAAGTTGACCTAGGGAGGAGCCAGACCCAAAGTGGCGTGGGCTCCGTTCCCTCCTATCCTGCTGCATAGCTTCTCAAGCTAGAGAGCCCGATCCGCCTCAAAAGCCCTTTCGGAAGGGGCTGACTCGTCCGTGTGAGCACCTGTGGCCCGCTCTTGCTCCACCAACTCCCGCAGATTCGGCAATGTCACCGCCAAGGCTCCTTCCCGTCTTTGCAACCCGGCCTCAAAGCTTTCGGGAGTGACAATGCCGCCGGAAATGAGCATCTTAATAGCATCCTCAATCGGCATGAACACCTCTACCGTTTGCTCCTCCGGCACAATCGCATACCAGCCTGTGGTGGGGTTGGGCGTGGTGGGCACAAAAAGGCTAAGGCAGCGCTGCGGGCTATCGGGACGAATGGGAGTTTGTACCGTGCCCGTCACGAAAGCCAAAGCCCAAATACCGGGGCGAGGATATTCCACCAGCACCACGCGCCGGAACCGCTGATTGTTGGGGGCCAAAAGAACACTCAGCAGTTGCTTCAGAGTTTTGTAGACCAACCCTGCAACCGGGATAGCATGCAGCAGTTGTTCGCTCAGGCTCAGCAGCCACTGGCCGACGATGTTGCGGGCCATAAACCCGATCAACAGGATGAACAAAATGGGGGTAAATAGGCCCACCCCTAGGTCAATTAGGTTGATCAAAATCGGGTGCAGTCCCTGGATCGGGTTAAATTGCTTGGGAATGCTGGTGAGAAAGCCAATACTCCAGGTGGCCACCTCCACCGTTAGCCAAATTGTGGTCGCCAACGGGATCACCACCAGCAACCCCGCCACAAAATAGTTCTTGAGATGCTGCTTCCACTGTGAAACCATGGTGAGGTTGTTCCGGTGAGTCAAACGAGGGGATAGAGCGAAGTAGTGCAAGTGAGGCTTGCAGATGGCAACCATGATATCCGGCTTCTGCCTCTGCCCTCACGCGCCTAAGTCGCAACCGGCCTGTGAAAAAGTGGTGTTGCTGAAAAGCACAGGTTCCAAGACGTTCACAAGGCCAATAATGTTATCTTAGGTCGATATAAAATTTTGTAAAGGCAGGGATCCCATCTGGAGGCTCTGTCTGGTGAACAGGCAAACCGAACAGATAGATTTTGCTGGATGCTGCACGCGAGGCCCTATGTCTGAATCCGATTGGTTAGAGCATACCTGTCAGGTGGAGGTGCCTGTTCCGATTGAGCAGGTTTGGGATTTGTGGGCCAATCTCTCCCTGATGCCTCGTTGGATGAAGTGGATCCGCTCGGTGGAACTGTTGGATCAGGAGTTGTCCCGTTGGACGTTGGACACGCGCGGCCTCACCTTCAGTTGGATTTCTCGTACCCACACGGTGGTGAAACACCAACACATTGGCTGGAACTCGGTGGAAGGCTTGCCCAATCGTGGTGCGCTGCGGTTTTACGATCGCAAGGGCAGCACCATCGTCAAGCTGTCGGTTGCCTACAAGATTCCGGGGATTATTGGCAAAATTTTGGATGGCTTGTTTGTGGGCAAAGTGGTGGAGAGTACAATCCAGGCGGATCTGGAACGCTTTAAGGCCTATGCCCTGGAGCACCCGGAGCCGACCGCTGAAAATGCCTCAGCCAGTTAGTTCATCCCTTGTTTTGCCTGTCAACCTTACTTTTTTCTAACCCCTAAGGCTTGTCTGATGTTGGATCCCTCGCTTGAGCCTATGGCTGCTATCCCCCATCAACCGGTGGATAACCGCAACATTCGCTTTTCTCTGGATCGTGCCGAGCTGGATTTGGATCAGCTGATTCCGCTGTTTAACCGCAATGCCTTTTGGGCTCAAAACCGCCAACGGGAACAGATGGAGCAAGCCATTGCCCACAGCCATCCAGTGGTTAGCGTTTGGGATGGAGAACGCTTAATCGGCTTTGGACGTGCCACTTCCGACGGGGTGTACCGAGCCGTGATCTGGGATATCGTGGTTGATCACGATTACCGTCGCCAAGGGATTGGGCGCAAGTTGGTGGAAACCTTGATCAGCCACCCGCACCTGCAATCGGTGGAGCGAGTTTACCTGTTCACCACCCACCAGCGGGGTTTTTACGAACGGATTGGCTTTGTGGAAAATACCAGCACTACGCTGGTTCTCCACGGGCGCTCGCTTGAGTTCTTAACCCCAGCCAGTGAAGAACGGCAAGCCTGACCTCAGGGATCCCTTGCGGCTTAGGCATGGGTTGACGGCAAAAAGTGTATCTTGAATAACAGTCGGCCTCAGCAGGAGGACGCGCTAGCTTGAAAGCACAGCTCGGTGTGTCTATGACCAATCGCCTCGCCACTAGCCCCAGCCTCTACCTGCGTAAGCACGCCGAGAACCCGGTGGATTGGTGGCCTTGGATCCCGGAGGCCCTAGAGAAAGCCCGTGCCGAAGATAAGCCGATTTTTCTGTCGATTGGTTACTCCAGTTGCCACTGGTGCACGGTTATGGAAGGGGAGGCTTTCTCCAACCCCGAGATTGCTGCTTTCTTGAATGAACACTTTTTGCCCATCAAGGTGGATCGGGAGGAACGCCCTGACCTGGACAGCATCTACATGCAAACGCTGCAGTTGATGAGTGGGCAAGGGGGGTGGCCTCTGAATGTGTTTCTGGCCCCCACCGATTTGGTGCCCTTCTATGCAGGTACCTATTTCCCGGTGGAGCCGCGCTTTGGTCGTCCGGGGTTTCTGGCTCTGCTGCAACGAATTCTGCAGTTTTACCGGCAGGAAAAAGACAAGATTGAAGACATGAAGGGCCAAATTTTGGCGGCTCTCACCACCCTTAGCGAGTTGGTGCCTGAAGATACGGTTCCTACGGATTTGCTGCGCTCCGGGATCCAGAAAATCCAGCCCTTGGTGTCCAGTACTGGGGCGGTGCAGCAGTTCCCGATGATGCCCTATGCCCAGTTGGTACTGCGCTCGGCGCGGTTTGAAAGTGCAGACGGGATCCCTGGCTCAACAACCGCCCTGGAACGGGCGAAGGAACGGGGAATGGCCCTGGTCTTAGGAGGAATTTTTGACCATGTGGCGGGCGGATTTCATCGCTATACCGTTGATGCCACCTGGACGGTACCCCACTTCGAAAAAATGCTCTACGACAATGGGCAGATTGTGGAGTTTCTCTCGGATCTGTGGGCGCAAGGGATCCAAGATGCCGCCATTCGGCGAGCGGTGCAGCTGACGATCGATTGGTTGGCACGGGAGATGACAGCCCCTGCCGGTTATTTCTACGCGGCCCAGGATGCCGATAGCTTTGCCAAACCTGAGGATCGGGAGCCGGAAGAAGGGGAGTTTTATGTTTGGCGGTGGCAGGAGTTGCAGGAGTTGCTGGGGGATGAGGGGTTCCGCGCTCTGCAACAGGCTTTTGACCTATCGCCGGGGGGGAACTTTCCAGATCGACCCGGCTACCTGGTTTTGCAGCGCAAACAGGGGGGTGAGCTACCGGCTGCGGTAGAAAGTGCTCTCAAGACCCATCTGTTTCGGGCCCGCTATGGTAATCAGGATGAACGAGAGCCTTTTCCGCCGGCAGTGGATGCCCAATCGGCCCGCCTCCATCCCTGGCCAGGGCGGATCCCGCCGGTAACCGATACGAAGATGATTGTGTCCTGGAATGGCTTGATGATCTCCGGCTTGGCACGGGCCTATCAGGTATTTGGTACCGAGGAATATCTGCAGATGGCGCTGCGGGCGGCCCAGTTTATCCTCAGCCAGCAGCGTCACCCCGAAACGGGATCCCTGCTGCGGGTGAACTACGATGGCATAGCCGAGGTTCCTGCCAAGTCGGAAGATTATGCCCTGTTGATCAAAGCACTCCTGGATCTGCATCAAGCCTGCCTACCATTGGTGGGGACTCCCTCTGCCGAGTATTGGTTAGAAGCTGCTGTCAACCTTCAGCGGGAAATGGACAGCCAACTGTGGGATCCGGTTGCCGGCGGCTATTTTGTCAGCGATGCCCAAAGTGCCCCCGAACTCTTGGTGCGGGAAAAAGAGTTTCAGGACAATGCCACCCCTGCCGCCAATGGGATTGCCATCGCCAATCTGGCCCGCCTCAGCGCTGTGACGGGGGATCCGGATTATTTGGAACGCGCGGAAGAAGGCTTAAAAACCTTTGCTCACATGATGAGCACCCAACCCCGCTCCTGCCCCAGCCTGTTTACGGGTTTGGACTGGTATGCCAATTTGGTCAAGGTAACTCTGCCTGCGGAACACCTCTCCACCTTTCAGCAGCAATCTTGGCCCACGACTGCCTTTACTCTGCCCACGGAGGCCGACCCCCTACCTGAGGGGGCTGTGGGGCTGGTGTGTTGGGGCAGCAAGTGTCTAGCTCCCGCCCATTCCCTGGAGCAGGTACAATCGCAAATCAGCAAAGGCCAAAACCGAGCTTGATCAAGAATTGGATGGAGTTGATGCGGAAGGTGGGGATCCCTCTACCCCGAAAAACTCAATCCGATAGCTCTGAATCTGCGTGCCGGTTTGTTGCTCCACCTGGGCCAATAACTCGGGGGGCAATTGGACATCCACATCCAAAATGCGGCCGCTATCCAAGCAATTGACATGGCTATGGGGATGAGTGCGATTGCCGTAGCGGCGTCCTTCCGCTCGATCCAAACACTCGACAACATGATGACTGGCTAGGGCTTCCAGGTTTTGATAGACAGAGGTGTGGCCAATCGGCTTGCCCTGCTGATTGAGGCGATCGTAGATTTCACGGGCGGAGAGGTGCTCGCCACATTGCCACAATAGCTCCAGAATGTACCGACGCTGTCGGCTCAAACGCAGATTACATTCACGACAACGCTCCAGAGCCGCTTCTAAAGAATCCAGTGGACGAGGCATGAGGTAACCTCAGGTCATACTAAGTCTGAGATAGGCAATTACCTATTAGTTCTAGGCTAGCATTGAAACTCAGAGATAAACATACCTTAATATTATGTCGAAGCTAGCTGGTGCCTAATTCTTAGAGAGAAACGATTCTGACAACGATTGACAACTGTTGACAACTATCAAGACAGCTTTTCCCGACACCTCCCGCTGCGGGGCAAAGTCCTTTCCCTACTCCAGCGCATACAGATGGATCTCCTGTCTGCCGGGATTTTAGGCTACCTCAAATCCCCTATGAAGTTGGGAAAAACGGTAAACGGGTCTGTCTCAAATCCTGTCGGCCAAAATCCTCCCCTTCTCCTCTCGGCTGATCTGCACAAACACAAACTTGCTCCCTACCCCTCTTCGATTCGCCAGCTCGGAATTCATTTTCTAAAATACCCCTGGAGAGTTGGGGCAATCAGGCCAATGCAACGGCGCAAACTCATGCTGGGTCTGTTGGGGTTAGCCAGTGGCAGTGGAATGGCAGGGGCCTATCTGGCCAGTCGGCAGCAGGCTTCTTCTGTATCTCCTACACCAATGCCTTCAGCCCAAGCGACGGGATCCTCACCTACGCCGCCCCCACCCACCCCTGTTCCCACTGCTACAGTGGTGGCCCACCCGGCTGCCCCCAATGGCCTGTTTATTCCCCCCCGCCGAGATCTGCGCCTGTTGGTGATTAGCGACATGAATGCAGCCTATGGCTCAGTGGAGTACGACCCGGAAGTGGATCGCGGCATTGGGCTCATCCCCTACTTTCAGCCGGATATTGTCTTGGGGGGAGGAGATATGGTGGCGGGACAGGATCCCCGCCTTTCCGAAGAACGCATCCGGGCCATGTGGGCGGCCTTTGACCGGCATGTGGCAGGCCCCATCCGGGAGGCAAAGATCCCCTATGGTTTTACCTTAGGCAATCACGATGCCTCCTGTGCCCGTTCCACACGAGGCGGATTTCTCTTTCAAAAAGAACGGGATCTGGCCCGCGAATTTTGGAACGATCCGGCCCATGATCCGGGCCTGACCTTTGTGGATCGGGGGGACTTCCCCTTCTACTACACCTTTGAAAAAGACGATGTGTTCTACCTCACCTGGGATGCCACCTGTAACTTCATCCCACCCGAACAGATGGAATGGGCTGAAGCGGCACTGGCGAGCGAACGGGCGCAAGCGGCCAAACTGCGCATTGTAATCGGACATTTGCCCCTCTACGCCATCACCGTTGGGCGCAACGATCCGGGGGAAGTCTTGCTAGAGGCGGATGCCAAACGCGCCCTGCTGGAGAAGTACCGCGTCCACACCTACATCAGTGGCCACCACCACGGCTATTACCCCGGCCACAAAGGCAAACTGCAACTGCTCCACTGCGGCATCCTCGGCTCCGGCCCCCGACCTCTCCTGGATAGTCCCCTGCCGCCGCGCAAGACTCTTACCCTAGTCGATGTAGATTTTGCGACTCCGGATATCACCTACTACACCACCTATCACATGCGGGATCTGAGCGTGATCGAGCAGGCGGAATTGCCCCGTTTCATCACTGGACACAACGGCTTGGTGCTGCGTCGGGATGTGAACTGGGATGCCCTTAGCCCTGAAGAAATCGCCACCTGTCAAGGTCGGATTGGATCCCTGTGTCGGGATTAGCAGGATCTCAGAATTGCCCTAAATCTGAGCTCAATCCTGATCCAAATCCGAAAAAGACTGATAAGCCTTCTGAGGATGATAGAGGTGACAGTGGTGCACAATGTCCCGCATCAAAGCCCAGGAAAAGTGCCGTTTTTGCAGATGGGATCCCCAGTTTTCCTCCAAACTCCGCTGTGCCAAGCGCAAATGGTAGGAGGGAATGGCCACCGAAATATGGTGGGGAATATGGACATTGATGTCGTGGCAGAGAAACTCTACCCAACCGGGGTAATCACAATGAACGGTGCCCGTCAGTTGAGCTGTAGCAGCATTCCAGCGCTCGGCGGGTTGGAAAGGGATTCCGGCATCGGTGTGGTGAACCAGGGTGAAGGTGCTCATCCAAAAGTGATAAACCAACCAGGGCAACAGCCAAAATTTGACCACACCCCACACGCCTGTCCAGTAGAAGAGCAGCGGGAAAAAGACCAAGGCAAATCCCAAACAAACTCCAATGGACAACCGCACCTTGGGGCGTTCTTGCTCGGAAAACTGACGCAAATCAAAGTGCAAGGTTAGCCAATGAATGATGGATCCCGTCCACCAAAAGTAGCCTCGCAATCCCCGATACAGCGACTGTATCGCCGGCACACTGGCCAAAAAAGCCTCCTGCGTCCAGGGTTCCCAGGCGTTGTCTTGCTTCAATTGATTGGTAAAGCGGTGATGGCGGTCGTGCAAAATACGCCAAGGATGGAAAGGATAGATTAGAGGCAACATGAGCACATGGCCCACCAGGTCATTCACCCAGCGGCGTTTGGCAAAAGAGCGATGTCCGCAGTCGTGGGCTAATACAAACAGCCCGGTTAAGGCCGTACCCGTCCAGATCCAGGCAAAGGGTAGCAGGAAGCTGGGCAGAAAGGTGATGGCGGCATAGCCCAAGGCCACAGAGAACAGGCTGATTAGGACTGAGATCCAGGCTTTGAGAGGATTTTTTTCAAAGCACTGGCGGGGTAACGTCTTGAGAATGGTGCTGAGGTTTTCTGGGAGGGGCTGAGTATCCTGCTGCGCCAGAGAACGTGGAGGCAAAGATAAGGTCATGAATTCGGATCCGTGGTTCCAGGACAGAACTTAAAGAAGCTTTACATTCATATCATGTCCTGGTATCCAGAAAAACAAAAGAAATCCCAAGCTTCACTCACGAACCTGCACAGGCGGGCGATCCGGGATCCCGGGCAAACCTCTAGAACTGCTGAATCTCCCGAATGCCAAAGTAAAGGGCCAGCACTACCAAAAATCCTCCGTACAGGCGGGTCAGCAGGGGCGTGGATAGCCGTAGAGCCAATTTGCCTCCTAACACCGTAAAGGGGAACACCCCCAACCCCAGCCAGAAGGTGGTGCCCCAATCAATATGGCCGAGACTGCTGTGTACCCAAATCTCTGGGATCGCCAACAATGCCACTGAAGCCAAAGAACTGGCCAAAGCACCCCGCAGATCCAGTCCGACCCCCAACTGGTAGAAAGGCACCAAGACCAACCCACCCCCATTGGCCAGTACCCCGTTGAGGAAATTCAGCAGCACCGAACCCACCGGGATCCGCTCCAGGTGCAACTGCTTTTCTCCTTCGCTCGGCAAGAAACCCCGTAAGCCGCTGACACCGTACACTCCAATCCCCAAAATAAACACCGCCGTCAGCAGCATCAGCACCACCCCCGGCACAAACTTCGTCGTCCAAGACCCCAAGGCCACCGCCGGGATCCCCCAAGCCACCGTCCGACCCACCACCGGCCAATGAATTAAGCCTTGCTTTTGAAACGTGACCACCCCTCCCAACGCACTGGGCAGGGTGAGCGGCAGAGGACTCGCCAAGGCCAAAAGGGCAGGCATTCCCAGCAGACGCAGCAGGGGTGTGCCCAAAGAGCTACCGCCTAACCCAAACATTCCGGCACAGAAGCCAATCCCACAGCCCACCAAAAAGGTTAACCACCAAGTCACGATGCCACCAATGATACAACTCTGTCTTGACAGTAAAGGAGGCAATTCATAAGAGCAAATAGTTTTTTTTCTAAAAACGATAAATTGAGATGATGATCCTGAGTCACGCCGATGACCTTAGAACAACTGCGCATCTTTCTGGCTGTAGCGGAGCATCTGCATTTCACCCGTGCCGCCACCGCCCTATTCATCACCCAACCTGCCGTCAGTGCTGCCATCCAAACCCTGGAACGCAGCTACGGGAGCCGGTTGTTTCACCGCCTGGGGCGTCGGGTGGAATTAACCGAAGCCGGACGTTGGCTGCAGACCCACGCCCAACAAATCCTCGACCAAGTTCACCAACTGGAACAGGGCTTGCGGGAGCTCAACCAGTTACAAATGGGGGAGCTGCACCTGGGATCCAGCCTCACCATCGGCAACTACTGGCTGCCCTATCGCATCAGCACCTACAAGCAGCGTTATCCGGGCATACGAGTGCATTGCACCCTGGCCAATACCGAAGCCATTGGTGAAGGGGTTCTGCGGGGAGATTTTGATTTGGGTTTGGTGGAAGGGGTGGTGCGATCAGAGGATCAAACCCAGCTGGAGCAGCGAATCATCGGCTGGGATCGCCTTTGCGTCATCGTTGGGCCGAAACACCCTTGGTTCCATCGGCGGGAGGTCTCTATTGCCGAGCTGACAACAACCGACTGGATTGTGCGGGAACCGGGATCTGGCACACAACAACACTTTGAAGCCGCCCTCGCCCAATGGGGGATCCCACCGGAGTCTCTATCGGTGATCTTGCAACTGCAAAGTGGGGAAATGGTGAAAGCTCTGGTGAGCCAGGGATCCGCTGCCGCTGCGATCTCAGAAATGATGATCCGCAATGAAGTCCGCTTGGGAGACTTACAGGCGGTGCCCCTAACCTCTGGATCGGATGCTCTGCAACGCCCCTTTTTGCTGCTCAAACATCGACAACGCTATACCTCTCGCGCCGCCCAAGCCTTTGAAGACCTGCTTGAACAGGTGGTTGCCCCATCTTTTCCCCCATGAGCAGATGGAGAAGTACCTGGGCCGGCCTACTTCCGTTCAGATCCTTGTCAGCCCCCAAAGCCGGGATCCTCACCAGGGCAACTCGGAGCCATCGTAGTGCCAATAGCGCCCGGTCAACTCGGGGGTAAGCTTTTCAATCACTTTGATCAACCCAGCAATCGATTCCGGTGCCGTGAGGGGGGCATCTGGCCCGCCCATATCCGTTTTCACCCAGCCAGGGCTAAGGGCTGCCAAGATAATCCCATCCGGGGCCAACTCAATCGACATGTACTTGGTAAGCATATTCAGGGCTGCTTTACTGGCGGAGTAGGCATAGCCCCCCTTAACCAAAATGGGCTTGTGGGCAATCGAGCCAATTAAAGAGCTCATGTTGGCAACAATGCTGGTGCCTGCTGCCTTGAGCAATGGGTAAAACGCCTGGGTAACCATGACCGGTGCAACAGTGTTGGTTTCCAGAATCCTCATAAAAGGCTCTTTCTGGGTTTGGCCGAAGGTGAGCCATTCCCCCAGCCCAGCACAGTTGATCAAGATATCCAACTGGGGGGTTTTGGCCCCTACGGCGGCTACAGCGGCTTGAATGGAAGCCTCATCGGTCACATCCAACGGCACCCACTCCACCTGATCAGGGAAGTCAAAGGCCAGCTTGCTCAGAGCCTCCACCGGTTGGCGAGAAGCGGCAAAAACCCGATAGCCCTTGGCCACCAGTTGCTTGACGTATTCCAACCCCAGCCCGCGACTTGCCCCAGTGACCAGTACCGTTTTCATGGATGTCATTGTGTTGCAGCATTAACGTGAGTGCTTGTGGATTTTAGGGCAAAGGGGATCCCTGATTTTGCAGTTTTGGTCACGGATATCCCGCAGTTGCCACTTAAACACAGGGTTGGTTCGACCAGTTTGGATGTCCACGCCCCGGCCAACAGCGCTGCTGGGATCCCACGGTTTCCATCTGCCAACCGGCTTCCGTCCAGCCCATTTCTAGGCGATAACGCTTCCCCTGCACCGAATCATCAGCCAAGCCCTCAATAGTCAAGAGAATCTCCGCCTTCTGGTCAGGTAAATACCGAATGTGCAGAGACTCCCCTTGGCGACCTTCTGGCTCCTGGCGGTAGCGCTGCAACAGCTGGATCCCGATCTGGGCCGGTTCGGATGCGCCAGAGAGATTGTACTGTTCCCGAAAGGCTTGCGGGTTGATCGGCATATATTCTGTCGAATCTCGACAAGCGGGCAACAGGAGCATGAGCAAGCCTATAGGGATCCCTATCGCTGAGCGGGAAGGTCTGGGGAGTCCATTCATGGAGTCGGGGTGCTCTCAGGGTCTTCACTTTCCAGGACAGGATTCTCAACAGGTTGGGGCTGATTCAACTGAGCGTAGAGTGCTGCTTCCCGCTCGATCTGTTCCCGAAGTTGGGGTGGGGCCAAGCGGGCGGCTTGATCAAACAGCTCTGGCGCTTGTGCCCGTAGCGTCTCATCTTCTGCAGAACTGAGGGCCATCGCCTTACCCAACACAGGCGTAAAATCACTGGGATCCGCCGCGATCATCTCATCATAAAGGGCAGTTGCTTTGTCAGTTTGGTTGTCACGGGCATAGACAAAAGCCAATTGCAGACGGGCATCATGATCCTCCGGTACCTCCTTGAGGTGATTTTCCAACAGGGCAATCGCCTCTGAGTTGCGGCCCAAGATCACCTGAGTACTGGCCAGCTCCTGCAAAACCTGACTGTCGCGGGGATCCCCGTCGTAGAGGATTTGCAATTGTTCGACCGCCCCTTCAAGGTCGCCGGTTTCCCGTTGGATTTGGGCCAAAAAGCCCCGCAGGCCCCGATCTTCTGGCTCAAGTTCCACCAACTTTTTCAGCGGCTCAATTGCCCCCTCTGGCTCATTTAACTGCAATTGGGTGTTGATCAACCCTTCCAGAGCAATGCGGTTATCAGGCTCCCGCTCCAGCACGGCTCGATAGCCATCGGCTTCCGTTTGCAGTTGCTCGGTGACCAAGCTGGTATCTGCCGAACTGGACGGCCCAAAAGCTTGCAACAACGGGCCAAAGGAGAAGCTGAGCAGGATCAGCGGCCCAATCACCAACACCAGGGTTTTGAATAGTTTGCGGATCGGAGATTCATTGGGTTTGGACTGAGGCATGAAACGGCTCGCACAGACTTTTCTGTACTCTATCATCTGAGTTGTGGCGGTCAGTTGAGGAAAAACGTATCCAAACCGGAGGCAGCTCCGTATTGGGATTAGGTGTTCTTGTAAAGTCTCTTTTGCTGGAGCCAACGATGCGGATTACTTGTCGCCCCGACAACCTCGTAGTTGAGGCCAGCCCTCTCCACACAGTTCTGGAAAACCTTCTCAATGCAGGGGTGCGCCATGCCCATGCCTGTGGAGGCAATGCCGCCTGCTCCACCTGTCGCATCATGATCCTGGAAGGCAGCGAACATTGTCGCAGCATGACTCCAGCCGAGAAGAAATTGGCGGAACGGCTAGATTTACCTGTTCATATCCGGCTGGCCTGCCAAACTCGCATCACCGGAGATGTGACGCTGCAACGGCTAGTCCTCGACAGGGAAGATGTGGAGGTAGCCCAGCACCAATTGCGGGCTCAGTCCATGGGTAGCCAAGTTTCCGCAGCCATTCTCAGTGCTTCTCTGCGGGGGATGGCCACCTTTGACGAAGATAACTTTCCCTACGACATTGTCTATACCTTGGGCCGCTACTTTACCCAAATGGGTGCGCTCGTGCAGCGGTATCAGGGGGTATTGGCCAGCCACAGCGGCTTCAAAAGCCTGGCGCTTTTTGGCCTCAAAAATCCTCAGAATCCTCAGGACGCAGTACAGCAAGCCCTACAAACGGGGTTAGCTCTCCTGGAATCGGTGGCCAACCTCAACACCACGCTGCGGGAACTCTCTTACCCAGAGGTCAGTCTCACTCTCGGGATCCACTATGGGCCAACCATTTTGCTGAATATCGATCCTCAAGACCCACAACGGGTTTCTGCCTTTGGCAAATCGGTGAATTTTGCCACCTGGCTAGAGTCCGCCAATGGGGAGCTCAGTTCCCAGTTGTTGATCTCTGCACCTGTGTATCGAGCGGTGAAGGAGCAACTCTCGCAAGTGCAGGCGCACCCCGTGAAACCCTCCCCCAACGCCAAGACCATTCAGGTTTATGCCGTGGATCCCAGACAGGCCAACTTACTTCCCAAAGAAGACTCGGTCACCGGATCCCCTTTAGCAACGACCCAGCCGACCGGATGGCTGGAAACGCTACGGGAATGGCTGCGGGCTTGGTCTCGCTTTTAAGGACCCGCACCAGAGAGGGGTTGCCTTAAACGGTTTGTGGGATCTGGGCCTGCAAATAGGGGATCCCAACTCGGTGGCAGTAGTCTCCGAAGGCTTCCTGGGGATAGCGCTCCCGTTTGTAAAGCTGCAACAGGGATCGCATTAGCGGGACAATCTGATCGATGTGAACCCGTTCCTGAAAGACTTGGGCAAGGCGATCCCCCTCGGGGCTGGCTCCCAACCACACTTGGTAATGTTCTGGCGTGGATCCCACCAACCCCAACTCCGCCAGATAGGGGCGGGCACAGCCATTGGGGCAGCCGGTCATGCGCACCAAAAAAGGAGAATCCTGCAACTCCAGCTCCTGTAACAGCCGATCCAACTGGCGGATTAAACCGGGCAAAGCCCGTTCCGACTCGGTAATCGCCAGGCCACAGGTGGGCAAAGCAGGACAGGCCATCGCCAGCCGCACCAATTGGGGAATTTCTTCTTTGGAGAGTACCCCATGGGATTTGAGGATCTGGTTGATCAGATCCCGTTGCCGGTCTTCGATATCAATCAGCAACACATCCTGGGTGGGGGTCACCCGCAAGGGCAAGGAAAAAGCTTCAGTGATCCGGCGCAGCGCCGTTTTCAGTTGCCGAGTCGGGCTGTCTTGAATGCGGCCATTCTCGATGGAAATCCCCAAAAACCAACGGCCATCCCCCTGTTCATGCCAACCCAGGTAGTCATCGCTGTTGGGGACAAATTTGGGCAAGGGGCGGAACCGTTGCAGTTTCTCCCCAACATACTCCTCCACCACGCGGCGGAACTTGCGGATCCCCCACTTCCTGACCAAATACTTCAGCCGCGCCTGCTTGCGATCGCTACGGTTGCCGTGATCCCGCTGTACCGCCAAAATCGCTTGGCAAATCTGATGGACAGACTCTGGTGGAGCAAAACAGAGCTTTTGGGCTAGGAGCGGCTCGGTTTCTTCTTTGCCGTGGGTACGGCCCATCCCCCCACCCACTACGATGTTAAAGCCCTTAAGACTGCCTTTGCGATCGGTGAGGACGATGAGGCCCAAATCTTGGGAATAGACATCCACCGTGTTTTCTCCAGCCACAGTGATGGCTGTTTTGAACTTGCGCGGCAAATAGACCGGGCCATACAGGGGTTCAGGTCCTTCCAGGCGCACCCCATGGCCGACAAATTCTTGCGCGACCAAGACATCTTCATCCACGGGCGGGATGGGAATGGGTTCACCATCCACCCAGATTTCGTAGTAGGCGGAGGTTTTCGGGGCTAGCAAATCCGCCAACTTGCGGGCATATTCTTGGGCATAGCGGTAGGCCGGGCGGTTTTTGTAGGGGGCGACGGGGGCCATGACATTGCGGTTGACATCACCGCAAGCAGCCAGGGTGGATCCCATCTGGTGCAGAATGCTGGCTAGGGTGGCTTTGAGATTCTTTTTCAGGATCCCGTGGAGCTGAAAGGTCTGTCGCGTCGTGGCCCTGAGGGTGCCGTTGCCGTATTGATCCGCCAGCCGATCCAGGGTCAGATACAGCTGCGGGGGCACATGCCCGCCGGGGATCCGGGTGCGCAACATCATGGAGTAATCCCGTTCTCGGCCCTCCTGTCGTCGCTGCTGGCGGGTATCCCGGTCATCCTGTTGATAGGTACCGTGGAACTTGAGCACCTGAACAGCAGCTTCGCTGAAATGGGTGGTGTCTTCGGCCAGTTCCTCCAGCAGGGGATCCCGCAAAAAATGGCTCTGTTCCTTGATCTGTTCAACCTTGGAACGCTTAACTTCGGATGCAGCGACGGAGCTCATGTGTTTATCCTCCGGTAATCCGGTCGGAATACCTGTGAAAACAAACTATCACCTCGATTGGGCTGCGTCCAGTGAGGCGTAGAGCCGCAACATCTTGTTAGAGAATGCCAAGAAATCTGCTGCGTTCCTTAACTGGCCATCGCCAGGTGAGCGCTGTACTCTGCTGCTGACCACAACTGCCAAGCAGAGCCACCTTGTAGCTCCAACACCAGGTCGTGGTAGGCCAACAAACTGGGGCGGTGCCCGACGCTGATGTAGGTGGTGTTCAAGTGTTGCAGTTGTAGATAGAGGAGTTTTTCATTGGCCACATCCAGGGCACTGGTGGCCTCATCCAGAATGGCGTAGCGAGGTTGGGTAATCAAAATGCGGGCAAAGGCCAGTCGCTGTTGTTCCCCCAGAGACAGGGTGTTGGCCCAGTCCTTCTCAGCATCAAACCCATCCAACCGTTCCGGCAGCCCGCCCAGATTCACCTGGTTGAGCACCCGTACCAAATCCTCATCCGTGAGATCCTGCCGACGCATCGGGTAAAGCAGTTGATCCCGTAGGGATCCCAGCAACATGTAGGGCTTCTGGGGCAGGAAGAGCATCTCTTCGGTGTCCGGTCGGGTTATAGATCCCTTGCCATTCGTCCACAATCCGGCGATAGCCCGCAGCAGAGAGCTTTTCCCACTGCCACTCACCCCAACGATCAGTAGCCGTTGGCCTGCTTCCAAGGCAAAGGAGAGATCCCGCACCAGGGTCTGTTCAGAATTGGGGGTGAGCAAAGTGACATTATTGAGCGCCAGTTGATGGGCGATGCGAGTTTGAATGGTGCTCTCCCGATCCCTGGTGTAGCGCAGAGCCGGATCCTCAAGAGACTCGTGAAAGGCCCCAAGACGGTTGATCCCGGCGGCAAAGCTGGAAATGCTCTGAATCTGGTTGGCCACAATTGACAGAGCGCTCAACACTTGGCTAAAGGCGATGGTGGCTTGGGTAATGGTGCCGAAGTCTCGCACGCCGCTGAAGTAGAGGGGGGCGACGATCACATAGGGCACAATACGGGTGAAATAGTTGTAGGCGTACTGAAAGATATCGATGACAGCCTGCCAAATGATCAACAAGTTAAAGTTGCGCAGTGCCGAACCGAACCGCTCCAGAATTTGCCTGAGTTCCTGGCCTTCCCCTTGATAAAATGCTATCGACTCCGCGTTATCCCGCACATGTACCAAGCTGTAGCGGAAGTCAGCTTCGTAACGCAGTTGATCAAAGTTAATCTTGATCAGCTTACGACCCGCCAAAATGGCGATCCCCGTCCCAACCGTGGCATAGATTACCAATCCCAGAGCCAGAGGCCGAGAAATACCATAAAGAATGCCCGTGAAAGCATAGAGGGTGAGAATCGAGTCGAGAATATCCAGCAGAAACGAAAGGGTTGTACCCGTAAAGGAGCGGACATCCTCCGACATCCGTTGGTCAGGGTTATCAATTTCGGTATTGGCGGCGTTGGAATCTAGCTCATAATAAGCCCGCTGGTCAAAGTAGCGATCCAGAAAATATTGGGTCAGCCACTCTCGCCAAAACAGGCCCAATTTGAGGCGGGTATATCGGTAGATCACCAAAATTGGAATCGCTGAGATGATCAGCACTCCATAAATAATTAAAAATTGCCAGAAGGTCGGTTCTTCTTTTTGTTGGAGAGCCGTGTCGATAAACCGGAAGATGAAGCTAATCATCACATTCAGGCGGTTCACCGTCAGGGAGAGGAACAGCAAAAAGGTGAGGAGCACCCACTGCACCCAACGTTGGTGAATCTGTCGCCATACCGCCACAAAACAGAGGCTGCTCAGGCCCAAGCTCACTGCCGCTACCCACAGAACCGGCGAGACCAAATTTCTTTCGGTCTGGGCCACCAGCCCTGCCGCTACATTGGTAAAAAACTCCGGGAACAGAGCCTGACCCGCCAGTGTCACCCCAATCTCGACAAAAAACATCAAAGCGACCACGAACACCATGGCCGCTGCCAGCAAACCCAAGAAGATCCAGCCCCCACGCCGCACCACCGGATAAAAGTAGGGCTGAGCCACCGTGATAAAGCGATTCCAAAGTCTGCGGTCAAAGTTAAATTGCGAGGTTTGGGATTCCATCTTTTTGTCGTTCGAGAGAGGGGGTTACATTGCCATCTCCCAGGCTAGCAGCCAGGGATCCCAAACTGCGTTCATCAAAAGCAAATGGAAGGCAGAAGCTGGGTTAAGGCGGATCCCAGTCGGGTGAAGTTTCCAGTTGATCCGCAAGGGCCCGCAACCAAGCTCCAAACTGTCGCAGATCCTGTTCTAAGGCTCGCCACACATCCGGATAGTGGCTGAGCAATAGGGCAATGCGCTCGGGATCCAGCTCATAGCCGTACACACTGCGAACAACCTGTCGGAACCCCAAAAATTCCTGTAATGCGGAGGCTGTCGAGGCCGATAATACGGCTGGACGACCTTGGCGCTCATCGCTCATCCGGTCGAGAAGGTGCTTGTGCCAGTCAGCTCCAGCAGGCAAGCCCCCATTCATCTCCATCGCAATCAGACGAAAAATGCGCTCACAGCCTGTATAAAAGTTGTGGAGTTTCAGGGCAAGACTCTCGTAGAACAGTTCTAGTTCTGCATTCGGAGTTGTCGGGCTTGAGCTTGTTGCCAATACTCCCAATAGCGGCGATCCACCCTTCCACCCCTTCGTAGCACTTCCATCCTGCTGACCCTCACCCAAAAGCTTTTCTCAGGTGGGATCCCCTTGGTGGCGCCGCTGCCAAACCGACTGAGCCGCCAACCACACCGTCTGTACCGGTACTCGATATTCCTGGGCGCGGGCAGCACAGTCCCGGAACTCCGGTTGAGCATTGACGATACGGCCATGGTGGCGGGCCACCTTTATATCTACCAAGCCATAGGGGGTTTCCACCCGCTCGATCACCCGTTCTAGCAAAGTCCGTTGCTCTTGAGCATGGCGGATCCCTAGGGTGGTGGTTTCTCGGAAGATCAGGTTTTGACACTCGGGCACCCGATCCGGTGGACAGATCACCGTCAGCAGCACCCCCGGTCGCCCCTGCTTCATGGTGACTGGCTGCGTAAAGACATCCCAGGCCCCAAGGGCTAATAACTGCTCACAGGTGTAAGCAATCACCTGAGGGTTGAGATCGTCGATTTGAGTTTGTAACACCGAAACTGTTTCCGTTAGTTCGCCACCAGCAGTCTCACCAATCCAGAGGCGCAACACATTCGGGATCGGCAGCTCACGGGTGCCCGCACCGCGCCCCACCTTCTCCACCCGCATCGGTGGGCAGGGGACAAAGTCTTCGGCCAGAGCTACAGCCAAGGCTGCCCCCGTCGGCGTGACCAACTCCGCTTCCACCCCATTGCTAAACACAGGCACACGGGCCATTTCCCACAGCTCGATCACCGCTGGTACAGGCACCGACAGCTTGCCATGCTCTGTATTCACCCAGCCCCCCCCAATCGGATGAGGGGAAGACAGCACCTGCTCCACCCCAAGCCAATCCAGGCCAATGCAGGTACCGACAATATCCACCAAGGCATCCACCGCCCCCACTTCGTGAAAGTGGACTTTTTCCAGCGGCATTTGATGCACCTTTGCTTCCGCCTGCGCCAGCTTGTAAAACACCTCCAGGCTGCGGGCCTTAATTGCCGGGGCCAACCGGGATCCCTCGATCAGAGATTGGATTTCCGGCCAGTGACGGGCAGAGTGTTCCTCTCTATGGGATCCGAGCGCCTCCACCACCGCATGTAAAGCTGGCTGACCACACCGCTGCACCCGATTGACCTGCAGGTTAAATTCCCCTTCTAGCCCCAAAGCTTGCAGCTGCTGGTTCAAGTACTCCAGCGGCACCCCACAATCCAGCAACGCCCCCAAGCACATATCGCCTGCGATACCTGCTGCACAGTCGAAGTAGGCCAATTTCATCGTTGACGCCCAGAATGCCGACCCCATTGTAAGCGGCAAGGAGGAAGGAGATTCCCTTGCGAGGGTTCGTTGGGCTTTAGGGATCCCACCCCAACCCCTAGGGCTTCAGACGGCGACCGCAAGCGGCTTGTAAGCTCCCCCTCCCCCCCACAAGAACTTGACTTCTATGAAGGGGGGCCGTACTGCTGAATCTCCAGCTCATCTAGGCTAGCGGTATCCCCCACCAAGCCGATCACCACCCTGTCTTTGCCGACGATCTTTTCTGGAGTCAGGCCCATTTGGGAAAATGGCTAGCTGAGCTGCTCGATCTCCTCCATTGGGCTGCCACTTTTCATCCCAACAATCATGATGAGGTCTCTCCAGAGTCAGAAGAGTCAGGGGCGGCGGCGGATGCTCGCCACTGCTTGAGCGTATTACCGAGATTACGTCGAAACTCCCCAATGCCCAAAAGGGATCCCGGCTCCGGATCCCAGGACGCCGAAAACACACCGTAGCTGATGCCTAAAAAACCCAAGCCAAAGCAAGCTAGCGACTCAACTAGGGTGAAATAGCTGGGCAAAGCTACCACGTGGTTGACCAGTAGGTAGTAGTTGACAAAGAAGCTGCTCAACCCAATCCCAGAAGGGATCCCACAAAAAATTAGCATCCGACGCACCATCCGACGACTAACTTCAGGCGGAATGGGGACTAACGACTCCTTCTCCACCGGAGCGGCAGCAGAACTGGGGGCAGAGCGGCGACGGGAGGTTTTGGAAGAGACCTTGGAGGAGTAGCGGCTGGATTTGCCCACAGGTTTACTCACACTGACTCACACGAATAGCTCTGAATAGTGCTCTGGTAGCGCCCTTACTTTTTCACCCGGATGTTGAGCCGTTCGGTCAAGTTACGGAAACGATCGGGAGAGTGCTTAGCAATGTAGCTGAGCAACCGCTTGCGGCGGCCGATCATCATCAACAAACCGCGGCGGGAGTTGAAATCTTTCGGGTTTTTTTGGAGGTGCTGAGAGATCTGGTTGATGCGGTTGGTCAGCAGAGCCACCTGAACATCGGCGGAACCGGTGTCGGTTTCATGAAGCTGGTAGCCGTCGATGATCTCCTGCTTCTCTTGCTGCAATAAGGCCATAAGATCGTAGAGAGTGATGCACTGCTTACAGATGATAACACTGGCTTTTCGGCCTTTGCTATCGCCGCAGAATGTTGTTGGGAGAAAGTGGCTATGGAAGCAAACGCTGGGGATCCCCCGACGCTAGCGGATCTACTGGAGTTGCTGAACTCTCAAGATTTGGGGGAT
This sequence comes from Thermostichus vulcanus str. 'Rupite', assembly GCF_022848905.1. Taxonomy (NCBI): domain Bacteria; kingdom Bacillati; phylum Cyanobacteriota; class Cyanophyceae; order Thermostichales; family Thermostichaceae; genus Thermostichus; species Thermostichus vulcanus. Next base: position 7,592 of record NZ_JAFIRA010000038.1, on the reverse strand, counting down.
CGGTTGCGCGCGGTCAATTTGGCCCGGCAATTGCCTGGGGAAGAAACCCTGACGCTGCTGCATCGGGCTGTCACCGATGAAAATGCCCGTGTGCGTTATGCCGCCATTAGCCAGATGGGCACCGTTTCTGGGGTGGATCCCGCCCCGATTTTGCCGATCCTACGCCAAGCTCTTGAGCAGGATCCGGAATTTGATGTGCGGGCAGCGGCGGCGGCAGCTTTGGGTGATCTGAAACAACCGCAAGCTCTGACGGACTTGTTGGCGGCTTACCAGCGAGAAAAGGAATGGCTGGTGCAGTTCAGCATTGTGGCAGCCCTGGGGGAACTGGGCAATCCGGAGGCCTTCGATACCTTGGTGCAAGCCTTACAGGGAGAAAGCGAGCTGATCTCCACAGCAGCGGCAGCCGCTTTAGGGGATTTGGGGGATCCCCGTGCCATTCCCTTTTTGGATCCCTTGATTGATTCGGATGATTGGCAATTGCGCTATCGCATCTGTATTGCCTTAGGCCGATTGGGGACAGAAGCCGCCCGGCCCGGATTGACTCGTCTGGCTCAAGATCCGCAGGAACAGGTGGCTATTCATGCCCGCCATGCCCTTGGATCCCTGTAAGATATGGATTTTCTCAACAAAAAGCCTGCCCAAGGAAGGCAGGCCAAAGCTCTCCAAGGGGGTGAAAGGACTGCCCCGAGCATTTATCCCATCGCATTGATAATGTAGTCGAAGTAGGGGGCGGCTTCCGCAGCCGCAGCTGGCTCCAACAAACTGAGGGCCGCCTCCTTCAGGAACACAATCGCATCGATCATGCCAGGAATGGGTACATTCAGGGCGTTGTACATCTCCCGCACCCCGACCAACCCGATGGACTCTATCGGCTCTTTGCTCCCGGCAATGATGCCATAAGTCACCAGACGCAAGTACCAGTCGTAATCCCGTAAGCACTGGTTGTAGCGCTTGTCGCCATAGGCGTTGCCACCCGGTTGTCTGTATTCGGGCCGCTTGCTAAACAGTTGCTTTTGCGCTTGGTCGATGATGCGCTTTCTGTTCTCCGTCAGCACCTGAGCAATTTGCAAGCGCTTTTCGCCAGTGGTCATATAGTCTTTAACAGCTTGAAGTTCGCTGACCGAGAGATAACGCAGCTGGTCATCTGCACTCTCGATGATCTGGTTGATCACGCTCACCGTAGGGGGTCTCCTGTTTTCTAGCTTTATCTAAATCTGAATGATCGGTAATGAATGAAAACACAGCCTGGCCAAGCCAGCACTGCCAATTGCTCTCAGTTTAGGGCAGGGCGGCTATTCCCTCAAGCGATCTTTACCTGACCTAACGCCGCCTTCCCATAGGGTTAGAACAGGATCAAATCCGGCCTCGCAGCCATTGGGCCATCTCATTGCGACGGGGAGCAGCCTCTAGGCAAACCTCTTCCGTAATGCGCCCCTCCTGGTAAAGGTTAAACAAAGACTGGTTCATCGTACACATTCCTTCATAGGATCCCTCGGCGATCAACTCCTCGATTTCATCCACCGCACCTCGCTTGATGTAGTCCCGAATGGCGTCGGTATTGCGCAGAATTTCATGGGCAGCGGCTCGTTTGCCATCGGTGGTGCGTACCAAGGTTTGGGCGATGATGGCCACCAAGGTTTCTGACAGCTGTAAACGCATCGGCTCTTGTTCTTCGGGCTTGTAGATCCCAAGCAAGCGCTCAATGGTACGAACAGCACTGTTGGTGTGCAAAGTGCCAAAAACAAGGTGACCGGTTTGACCGGCCTTCAGCGCGATGTCCACGGTTTCTCGATCCCGCATCTCCCCAATCAGGATCACATCCGGATCTTCCCGGAGAGAGGCTTTAAGGGCATTGGCAAATTCCAGCGTATGGATCCCGACTTCCCGCTGCCGGATCATGGATTTCTTACTTTGATGGACAAATTCCACCGGATCCTCGATGGAGATGATGTGTTTGGGAAAATTGGAGTTGATGTAGTCCACCATGGCAGCCAAGGTGGTGGATTTACCGGATCCCGTTGGGCCAGTCACCAGCACCAAGCCTTTGTGTTCTTCAGAGATGCGCTTCAGAACCTCTGGTGCGCGCAACTGCTCCAAAGTCAGAATTTTTAGTGGGATCAGACGCATCACCAGAGCGGGGCCAAGTAGGGAAACGAAGCAGTTGACCCGGCAACGCACCAAGTTCTCGTATTGAATGGCTGTATCCAGCTCTAGGCATTCCTCAAACTGGCGGATTTGACTCTCAGGTAGGCTTTCCCGTAACCAGCCGTAGAACATCTCAGTGGTGGTGACCGGGTAGTTGGTCAAGAGCATCTGCCCCCGATCCCGAAACCGGGGAACTTCTCCCACCCCCAAGTGAATGTCGGAATAGCCATTGTCGTAAGCCTCTTGCACCAGCTGGCGCAGCGTCAATCCTGAGGAGGGCGCTCCAGCAGCACCGCGAGGCGTCGCAGGCATCATCGGGATCCGTCCAGAAGCGGTTGGACGGGCCGGCGGAGCAAAGGGCATACCTGCAGGAGCAGCACTGGGTGCAGACCCCAGGCCAGGCATTGGCATCTGGGGAGGTGCTGCAGCCACGCCTGGAGGAATGGGACGACCCATGATCGCCCCGGCGCGAATCGCATCTTGGGGAGAAGCTGCCCCTGAACCCATCACGGGATCCAGTTGAGTGGGGGGCTCCACTTTCGGTGTGTAGGCAGCCGGACGCGAAGGACGTTGCATCACAGGGGGGGTGGGGGGTTTCCAGTCGGAGTCTAAGTCAGTGGGAAATTGGCTCTCGGGGCTGACTTCACTCATAACGGGCCTCACTTCCGGCAGAATTTGCGTCGATCTTACGCTAGTATTCCCCGTCCGGCGACAAGCTTAACCCTTACTAAGGCAATGCTTTGCAGATAGTACCTCAAGACCCCCTAAAAACTGGCCGGATGGCGAATCAAACTGAGAAATTCTTCACGAGTGCGGGGATCCTCCTGAAACACACCCACCATGGAGCTGGTCACAGTCCAGGAGCCGGGTTTTTGGACACCGCGCATCACCATGCACATGTGGCTGGCTTCCATCACCACCCCCACACCATAGGGATCCAGTACCTCCATCAGGGCTTCCGCCACCTGTCGGGTGAGACGTTCCTGCACCTGGAGACGGCGGGAATACATCTCCACAATGCGAGCAATTTTGCTTAGTCCAACCACCTTTTGTTTGGGGATATAGGCCACATGAGCCTTGCCAATGAAAGGCAGCATGTGGTGCTCACATAGGCTGAACATGGAGATATCCCGCAGCAACACCATCTCGTCATGGCCAACATCAAAAATGGCTCCGTTGATCAACTCGTCTAAAGATTGCTGGTAGCCACTGGTCAAAAATTTCAGGGCCAGAGCCACCCGTTTTGGGGTGTTTTCCAACCCTTCCCGCTTGGGATCCTCGCCAATGCCTCGCAGCAAAGTCTCCACGGCTTCCACCATGGCCGGATCGGGGATATCCGCTCTGGACTCTTCGTCCACAAGGTTAGACAGATCGCGTACTACCCGAGATTTGAGACTGTTTTTGTCGTTCAGGCGAGACTGTGAACCGGATCCGGATTGAGCAAGGGTCATGAGCGTGTTCCTTATTGAACGAAGCTTGTGTACAAGAGGAATAGAGCGGCACAACTGCAGAACAGTTGGGTAAGTCTAGAGGATCCCAGCCGTAGGCATCAGAGTGAGATCTTCTACTACTGCACCGCTGGGTAAGCGCACAATGTAGGCGATGAGATCGGCCACCCATTCCGCCGAAAGCATTTTGGAACGATCGAAACGGACAGCAACGGTGTCCGTATCCCAAATTGGGGTATCGACAGAGCCAGGGCAGAGGCTGGTGACCCGAATGCCGTGTTGTCGCTCCTCTTCCGCCAAAGCTTGAGAAAAGCCCATTAAGCCAAACTTGCTGGCACAGTAGACTCCCCAATCGGGAAAGGCGCGTTTACCCGCAATGGAGACGACGTTGACAATGGTGCCGAAGCGTCGTTGGCGCATACCGGGAAGTACCGCTTGCGCACAGAGAAAGGCCGCCGTCAGGTTGAGGTCGATCACCCGCTGCCAATCCGATAACGATAAAGTTGCCAAGGGGCCAACGTAGGCCATACCCGCATTATTGACCAAGACATCGCACGGGCCAAAATCCGCCAGCAGAGACTGCAACCGCTGGGGCAATGCGGGCAAATCAGATAGGTCAATGGGGTAAACCTCCGCTCTACCCCCCAAGTCCTTAATCTCCGTCTGCACTGCCACCAAATCGGGGTGAGAACGGGCTACTAGGGCTACAGGGATCCCTTGTTGGGCTAAGGTTAAGGCTACAGCTCTGCCAATCCCCCGGCTGGCGCCTGTAATCAGCGCCCCCTGCGGAATCTTTGCGTCAAAACTCATTCAGAACAAGGCTTTGGAATGCGCTCCATCGGTGCTAGCGCCACCAAAACCTGAGAGACTTCATGAACAAGTGTAACACCGATCTTCTGGCAAGCCGAATGGAGTCTACCAAATAAAGAGGAATTTCCCTTTGACTGGGTAAAAAGATTCCATCTAAACGGAAAGCAGTCTCTTTGATTTCCTGAGAGGCGAACCGATACTGGGATCCCAAACCAGGATCGAGTCCCAACAGTTCAAACAAAAGTGAAGGGAACGACTGAAACAGTTGGTAGAAAATCGAGTCTGTTCGCATCTGAATCCCCGCCCTCTATCATGGGAGAACGCTTTGCCGATTGCCCATGCCGGATCCCACTTTTGTCATCACCACCCCGATCTACTACGTCAACGCCGCCCCTCACATTGGCAGTGCCTACACCACGATGATCGCGGATGCCATCGCCCGCTACCACCGCCTGCGGGGTCAAGATGTACTCATGGTGACGGGAACCGACGAACACGGCCAGAAGATCCAACGCACCGCCGAAGAACGCGGGATCCCACCACAGCAGCACTGTGACGAACTCTCTACCGAGTTTGTCAAGCTCTGGCAGCTCCTGAATATCCGCCATGACCGCTTTATTCGCACCACGGATCCCCGTCATAAAGCGATTGTGCGGGAATTTTTTCAGCGGGTTTGGGAGCAAGGGGATATTGTTACCGGGCGGCAACAGGGCTGGTACTGTGTCTCCTGTGAAGAGTTCAAAGACGAAGACGAACTCCTCGAAGGGGGCTTCTGCCCGCTCCACCCCAACAAAAAAGTGGAATGGAAAGATGAAGAAAACTATTTCTTTCGCCTCTCCCGCTACCAAGAGAAACTGGAAACCCTCTACGCCACGCATCCCGAATTCATTCAACCGGAGAGCCGCCGCAACGAGGTGCTCAGCTTTGTCAAACAGGGCCTGCGGGATTTTTCCATTTCTCGCCCCAGCGTCTCCTGGGGGATCCCTTTCCCGACGGATCCCAGCCAAACCATCTATGTCTGGTTTGATGCCCTGATTAACTACCTCAGTGCCGCTCTGGATCCCGCCGATGAACCCACCTTGGCCAATGCCCTGCGCCGCTACTGGCCTGCCGATGTGCACCTCGTCGGTAAAGATATCGTTCGCTTCCACGCCATTTACTGGCCGGCCATGCTTCTATCTGCCGGGTTACCCCTACCCAAACAAGTTTTTGGGCATGGGTTCCTCACCAAAGATGGCATGAAAATGGGCAAAAGCCTGGGGAATACTCTGGATCCCTTTGAGCTGACCCAGCAGTACGGCCCGGATGCCGTGCGCTACTACTTTTTGACAGAAATCGAACTGGGCAAAGATGGAGATTTTAGTGAGAGCCGTTTTATCGATGTGCTCAATGCCAACTTGGCCAATGACCTGGGCAATCTGCTCAACCGCACCCTGAACATGCTCAAAAAATACCGGGACTACCGCATTCCCTCTGTCGGGATTCCGGAGGATAACCCCCTCAAGGCTTTGGCCCAAACCCTCACCCCTGTTGTGGCTGAGGCTTACGAGCGGCTGGATCTCAGTTTGGCCGCCCAAAAAACCCTCAGTCTGGCCCAGGCCAGCAACAAATATCTGGATGAACAAGCCCCCTGGACGTTGCACAAGCAGGGGAAAAGCGAACAGGTGGCCGAGATCCTCTACTCCGTCCTAGAAAGTGTGCGCTGGGTAGCCGTATTGCTCTCCCCCGTGGTTCCGGATCTTAGCCTGAAAATCTTGCAACAACTGGGCTTTCAGCTCACCGATGCCACTCAACTGCGCTGGGATCCCGACACCACCTGGGGACAACTCCCCGCCGAGCAAGAACCCCAGTCCCCCACCCCTGTTTTTCAGAGGATAGTCAAAGAATAGTCAAGGGTAGACAAGGGCTTTGCTTGGTTCATAAGTTTTAGGGAGAATGAGTTATCCCTGTACTTCTTGTTCGTGGGTTCTCTGTCAACCTACGGAAAAGCATTCTGTGCTATGAACCCTACAGGGGTGGTAGGGGTTGGCTCCGACGTCCTGAATGGAGACATAACTTGATGTGGGCATTGCTTAGCGTTGAGGGGGAGAAGCCATTGCCACATGACGTTTTTACTTCGGTTACTGAGATTGGCGGGGTAGATCTTCCAGCCGGTCAAGATTCGGATAGGTCGGAGGAGTTGTTTGATCGGATACCGGAGCAGCCGCTGTCTTACCCAGAGTTCACGCTGTCGATTTGTCATCCCCTCAGGCCCTGTAGCTACATTTTGCGGGAAGCTGCCTACGCAGTTGGACGGGATCCCTCCAATGCCCTGCAAATCGTTAATCGTTTTGTTTCCCGTCGCCATGCTTATCTGGTGCGGGTGCCCACCAAATCCAGTCGTACAGGTTTTACCTATTGCTTGATCGATGGCAACCGGCGCGGCCAATCCAGTACCAATGGGGTGTTTGTCAACGGGACGCGGGTGGCTACTCATTACCTGAAGAGCGGGGATGTGATCTACTTTGGGCCGGAGATACGGGCCTATTTCTTCGAGGTGGCTCGTATTCCCCATGTGCCCAATCCATTTATTTCCGGCATTACGGAAGACCCTCGCCGGGGATCGGGATCCATTCGGGCGGAGTCTGACTTGTAGGGTTGTCCAGCTCGGTTCAACCCAAGGGATCCAATCTCATCTGTTGACAGAGGCAAAGCAGCATCGCTAAATTGGTTAAGCGCTTGAGTTGGGGCATCGCCAAGCGGTAAGGCAGCGGGTTTTGGTCCCGCCATTCGGTGGTTCGAATCCATCTGCCCCAGTCTTTACGAAAAGCAGCGTAAAGCCCCCGGTTTCTAACCGGGGGATATAAGCGCAGGCTGAATTGATTCAGCCGTGGTGTGGGGCATTGATGTAGTCCAGCACCGTCTGAGAGCTAATCTTTCCAGTTGTGTCAAACCCATAGGAATGTGTCCACAAGCTGGGCAGTTTAAGCAATTCTGGAAACTCTTGCCTGAGAACACGAGACGACCGTCCCTTCAACGCCTTTCAACCAAAAGGTGAACATGGTCAGACGCGATTTCCATCGTACAATAGTCCCCATGAAACGGGTCACCACCACACTCAAGCTCAAGTTTCTTGACCTCAATGCGGTCAAAGCAGAGATGTTTAACCAGACGGTTTGTGCGACAACCGAACTGGCAAACGAACTGCTC